>CAYQRU010000070.1:0-20010 GCA_964419945.1 uncultured Bacteroidales bacterium
CTGAGTTCGGTCAGTAACATTCCAATCCGTCTGTTTTAAGTGGTTGTCAATGATTACTTCCTTGTCAGTTTTTCGTTTTTCGTATATATTTTTAGTCAAAAGTCTATTAAAACTCAAAAGTAACAATTTTGAACGGGTGCATAAGCAAAATTGCAACTCTTTTGCAAGCTTTGGTTTTGAGCGTTGGCTCGTGGAGCTTGCAAATGTGCTGTAATGTGGGAGGGTTTTCTTTCTTAAAATTTTATGGTCTTTCGTGTCAGAGTTTCCTCCCCGGCTTTTAGCCTGAGCAGATATACTCCCTGCGGCATTCCGGCTGCGTTCCAGGTTGTTTCGTGCACTCCCTGCGGGAATTTACCTTCCACGATGGTAGCTGCTCTTTGTCCCAGGCTGTTGTAAACTTCAATTGTTACCGCACAGGGATTTTCAATGGAAAAGCGGATGACAACCTGGTCAGTAAGCGGATTCGGGAATATGCCGGTAAGCATGTTTTCATGCGTTGTAGCAAGTGAGGGCTGATGTTTGATCACTGCTACTGCCCCGGCATTCAGGTTGGCTGCCATTACCTCGCCCCAGCGTGCGTTTCTGGCCGTAAGATTAAACAACCTGATGCTTCCGGCGGCTAGCGGGGTGTTATTCAGCGTATAAACCAGGCCGGTGAGTTTGCCGTCTTTTTCGCTGCAGGCAAATTCAAAGCCCGGCAAAATCAGCTCTAATTGCCCGGGTTTTACGCCGGAGATTTCAAACTGCAACCCGGCCAGGGTTCCGTCGCTTTGCAGGGTGATATTGTCCGGGTTCAGGTAAATATGCGCAGAAGCTGACTTGAGGCCTGGGAATGGCGATGCTTTACCGTTTATGATGATGTTGATTGTTGCGGTAACATCCAGCACATTGATGCTTCCGTTGCCGTCAATGTCGGCATTTTCAAAACAAAAAGGCTGGGGATTGTTGCCAAGAATATAATTGACTAAAGCAATTACATCCAGCACATTGACGATGCCGTCGCAATTAGCGTCCCCTTTGAGAACGGCCGGGGGGATTTCAAAGAAATCACAGATTCTGTGCAATAATTCCGCCCGCGTATGAGGATGTTCGCCGTCGTTGAGGTCGGCCAGTGAATAAGAAAAGCAGAATGTTCGCTGATTGAGCAATCCGGCATGCTGCACAGCCACAATACCATAATCACTCTCCGTAAAAGCATTTCGGCCATATTGATTTGGTAAGTAGATGTCAATATATCCGAATGAGGGCTGGCTGCTTGAAGTAAAAACCAATCCGTTCGTTAAAGTATTTTGCTGCCCTTCAAGCAGGTCAACCGGATTAGTACTTCCATCCTGTGCCGATGTCAATCCGAATAAGCCTAACAAAACGCTGTTTCCAGCCTGATCGTAGCCCAGGGGATCGCCTCCTTCAAGGTAAACATATCCACCGTTTTGCAGATAGTTGGAGAGGAGTCCTGCCATATAAGAATCAAGCACAGTATTTTCGTAGCCATAATTGCCATAGGATAAAAATACTGCCTCGTAGCCATCCAGACTCGTTGGGAAAGAAGTGCTGTAAGTTACCGGCAGGGAGGTATGTTGTTCCAGGAATTCTTTGATGTATATTCCGCTGTATCCTTCTCCGCCAGATTTTCCTTCATAAACCAAACACCCTTCGTTGATCCTGATCATCCCTGTTTTGGTCAGGCTGTTCGATCCTGCTGCATTGGCAATAACAAGTGTGACATCGTATTCGCCAGGCATGGTATATGTCCATACGGGATTTTGAGCCTGTGAATCAAATATTCCATCGCCATCAAAATCCCACTGCCATGAAATTACCGGGTAATTGGGATCAGAGAGTGACAAATCAATAAACTGTACTTCAAGAGGTGCTCCTCCGGCTTGTTTGTTTGATTTGAAAGCCGCCAGCAAGTATCCCGGATCAAGCAAATCGAAAAAGTCAAGCACTTTCAACAGCACGTTGTTCCTTGATTTGATGGCATCTATATCAACAAGTTCAGCCAGTACGTATCCCATATAAAACGTTTTATGCCCGTAAGTAGAAGTGCCATCGTACATAGCCGACACCCTGCCATAATTGTTTTCATAAAACGGTGAAACTGCACCTGGTGCCATGGAAAGGTAATCAATATACCAGTTTTGGGTTTGATTGGACTGTGTAAAATAGATACCTTCCATTACAGAGCCAGGCATGCCGTATAGTGAATCCAAAGGATTTGCATACATTTGTATGGTATTGTTAGCAATGCCAAACAGCGCTTTCATCTGTGCATAGTTCGGATATCCTCCATACAACATGGCCCCGAACATACTGCTCATATCTACAAACATGTCACCTCCGTTTTGTAAAAACTGCTGAAACATCTGGGCATGCTGTACTGTAAACATGGTTCCAAGGTCCAGATTTTGTCCAAAATTGGCGTGCGAGACAAATACGTGATCAAATCCCATTAGAGTTGGAGGATATTCATTGGCATACACATAAGGAATATCCAGTTGGTCGAGCACCTGGCTGATAAAGGTACCGCTGTAATTACGTCCGTTAGCCACGCCTTCGAAAATAAAAATCCCCGAAGGGGCAACCAGAACACTTAAACTTATTTCGGCCCCGTAAACAATTTCAGCCACTGCATCGAAAGTGACTGTAAACTCAGCTAAGTGTGAACCTGCATTTTGGTTCACCTGAAAAACAAACTGATTGTTTATGCTGAACACACCATCGGGTGGAATATCAACCAAAGTGGTTCCATTAATAATGGTAACTTCTGGGTCGTCTGAACCAAGCGTAACCATTACTCCATTTTCACCAACATAAGGCACATAGTTTCTGAACTGCAGGTTCAGGGTAACCAGTTCACCTGGTTCGTTGATATTATTGCCGTTTGCATCAACATAGCTTGATGCAGTCATTTCGAGCTTTAATTTTTGCGGCATCTGTACATTTTGTTCACTCATAAAGCGATAGGCATTTATCCTTCCGGTTCCCAGAAGGTTTGCATAAGTCGGAGTAATAGTATCAATATTGTCGGCAGTTCCAAGGATCTGCGTAACTAACTGTTCGACACTCCAGGCAGGATGGTAGGCTTTTAATAAACCAAAACATCCGGCTGCCAGCGGGCAGGCCATTGAAGTACCCGACATCAATCCATAAGTATTGTTTGGAAGGGTACTAAGAATACCTCCTTCGGAGCCACCTCCCGGAGCTGCTATATCAACGGCAGGGCCGTATGAAGAATAGGACGTTTTAACATCATCCACGCTTACCGCTGCAACCGAGAGAACCCCGGCATAAGATGCAGGATAACGTTTTTGAAGTGAATTATAATTACCGGCCGAAGCAAGGATAACACTGCCGAGCTGTGAAACATAATTCATTATTTCCTGGTTGGCCTGTGAATATACCGGGCTGCTCCAGCTATTCGAAATAAAATCCGCACCGTTTTCAGCGGCGTAAATTATACCATTATAAGCCTGCACAAATGCACCATCTGCCTGCGCTACCTGCAAAGGCATAACCTTTACGTTCCAACTTATGCTTGAAATGCCATGTATGTTATCAGTCACTCCGGCAGCAATACCTGCACAGTGCGTGCCGTGGTTTTCGCCCCAGTTATGGTTTGGGTTGTTATTGTTAAGAACCATGTCCCAGCCGATGAGATCGTCAGTAAATCCATTACCGTCATTGTCAATGTTGTTGAGGTCGCCGGGATCAAAAACCCATTCCCCATTGATGAATTCCAGCGTTTTCCCATTTCCGTTGGCATCTTCGCCGAGGTTTTGCCATATATTCAGGGCTAAGTCAGTGTGTTTCCAGTCAACACCATTGTCAATGATGGCAACAACAATCTGTGGTCCGTCCTCTCCATGAAAAATATCCCAGGCTGCCGGCGCCATGATTTGCGGAAGGTGCTGGCAAAGATGATAAAGCTCATCATTGGGAATATCATCGGGGAAATCAAGTGGGATAGGTTCAGCATATTCCACATTCGGGTCTTGTGAAAAAGCTTCTGCCACGGAAATCACATTGTGCACATCAGGAAAGCTGATCATATAAATACGCGAAAGGTCGGGCATGCCTGCTTTGAGTTTCGAAGGGTTGTAGCGAAAACGTTTTTCAAGCTGATGTACTTTAAACATGCTGACTTTTTCATCCAATGACTGAATTCCAAAGCTTACCTGACCTGTTTGTTTCTGATAATCGCCAACACCTTCTTTTAGTTTAATGGTGATTGAACCGTCAGTATAAAGTGCTGATTGCTGATCAGGACCTGATCGAAACTGCTGTTCGGCATAAACCTGTTTTGATTTCTCACCCGGGGTTTTCAAATCCCGGCCGGTGACTGCACACACAATCAGCAGAATCAGAGCCAAAGCAAATTTTTTCATAAATCCTCCGTTTTTTGGTTACTAATGGTATAAATAAAATATTCTACAAAGATACGACGCCAGGAGGGGTTTGTCAAGTAAAATGTATTGGCGCCGGAATTAATAAGTAAATCCAGGTTGGTCATAGAAGCATCAACTCCCTGACATAAAACAGATTATTTAATTAGTGGCAATTATGACAACCTGAATTATCCTCTTTACATCTGATGATGGTGGGAAGGATTACTGCACGGTATAAAGTACATAAAGCAGGTAAAGAAATATCAGAATTCCACCCTGAAGGCGATTGATGATCTTTTGTTGTGGGCTGATAATCAGCACAAACATAACGATCAACAGATTTGAGAGGATAGCCACCCAGATATCCAATCCCATTTTTTCCGAGGGTAAAGGCGTTACAATAGCGGAAACACCAAGCACAAAAAAAATATTGAAAATGTTGCTGCCCAGTGCATTACCAATGGCTATATCGCTGTTTCGTTTAAATGCCGCAACCGATGATGTTACCAGTTCGGGTAGGGAAGTGGCTACTGCTACGATAGTAAGTCCAATGATCCTTTCCGACAAGCCAAATCCGGCTGCAATTTTTACAGCACCATCAACTACCATGCGGCCACCGGTATATAACATGGCAAGTCCTGCCAGGATCATGATGATACTTAAACGGTAAGAATAGGTTTTTGAAGGAAGTTCCACCTCATGACTGTACTGCCTGGAAAGTTGGTAATTATATACCAGGAATAAAAGAAAAAATATCAGGAAAATGACTCCGTCAACCATACCCAGAGATTTGGTTTCTCCGGTAAAGGTGACGAATACTCCAAATACAAGTAACATCAGTGAAGCAAACATACTGCCCGGAAATTCTTTAAACAAAGTGTTCCAGCTTACTCTTACCGGGTAGATTAGTGCAGCTACTCCAATAATTATGAAAGTGTTAAAAATGTTACTTCCGATCACATTTGAAACAGCCAGATCAGTGATGCCTCCGGCGCTGGCCATAACACTCACGACCAGTTCCGGAGCAGAAGTACCAAACGAAACTATTGTCAGACCGATGACGATATCAGGGATTCGGAGTTTATTACCCAGGGTGCTTCCACCTTCCACCAGAAAATGCGCACCGGCAAGCAAAAGTGAAAAACCACCAAAAAAAATCAAAAAGGCCATCAGGTTCATGCCACCGTCCTTTCACCGAAAATGGCTGTACCGATTCTCACTATGGTACTACCTTCCTGAACAGCAATCTGGTAATCGCCCGACATACCCATGGAAAGTTCGCAAAATTCATCGTCTCCGGTGAAAATATTGCTTTTCAGATACTGGAAAATTTCCCTGAGTAACCTGAACTCTCCTCTGACCTGGTTTAAATTTTCAGTAAATGTTGCCATACCCATTACGCCTTTGATCCTGATGTTTTTCATCCCTTTATACTCTTGTGAGTTCAGTAATGCAAGAGCTTCCTTCCTGTCAAATCCAAATTTGCTTTCTTCCTGTGCAATATAAAACTGTAACAGGCAATCAATCATCCTGTTATATTTTTGCGCCTGTTTGTTTACCTCAGTCAGTAATTTCAGGCTGTCAATGCTTTGAATCATGGAGATATAAGGCGCTATATATTTCACCTTATTGGTTTGCAGATGTCCAATAAAATGCCATTGGATGTCGGACGGAAGAAAAGGTTGTTTATCAATGAGTTCCTGAGCACGGTTTTCACCAAAAAGACGGTGCCCGGTATCGTATACTTCCATGATCTCACTGGCATGATGGGTTTTAGAAACGGCAACAATTCTGATATGGCCGGGGATTTCTTTCTTTAGCCTTGCCAGGTTCTCATTTATAGTCATCGGTGGTAATTTGAAAGGGCAAAGTTATAAACAAAATCCATGGTTGTATGACACAAACATGGGTAACCTGAAGGAACTGATTATATTGTGATATCCCGCAGTACTTTCAGCACACACTGAAAACAGATTGCTGATTCGTTCACCCACATTTTTACCTTACAACTATGAACATAATTCAGTAGTTTGATCACAGTACCGGTTTACAGAATGATGAGAGATAAAACCTTATGCTCTGTGCGCAGGAATCAATCTCCCAGCGTCGCAACCATTACTGCTTTAATGGTATGGAGCCGGTTTTCGGCCTGATCAAAAACGATTGATGCCGGCGATTCAAACACATCGTCAGTTACCTCCATACCATCGAGGCCAAATTTCTGAAAAATTTCTTCCCCAATGGTGGTTTCCCTGTTGTGGAAAGAAGGAAGACAGTGCAGGAATTTTACCCGGGGATTGCCGGTAAGGGAAACACATTTCTTATTTACCTGATAGGGTTTCAACAGGGCAATGCGTTCCTTCCATACGTGTTCTGGTTCACCCATCGAAACCCAGACATCGGTGTAAAGAAAGTCAACTCCTTTCACGGCTTCTGCAAGATTGTCGGTGAGTGTAATTTTTGCACCTGTTTCTTTGGCAATCTCACGGCATTGTTTTACCAGCTCTTCGTTAGGGAACAATGATGCAGGCGCAGCAGAACGAAAATCCATGCCCATTTTGGCAGCACCAACCATCAGGGAATTTCCCATATTGTTGCGGGCATCGCCCATGTAGCAGAAGGATATCTGGTGCAATGGCTTGTCGCTATACTCCATCATGGTCAGAAAATCAGCCAGTACCTGGGTGGGATGAAACTCATTTGTGAGCCCGTTCCACACAGGAACACCGGCGTATTTGCCAAGTTCTTCAACAATATGCTGGCCGTAGCCGCGATACTCGATACCATCATACATGCGTCCAAGTACCCGTGCGGTATCCTTCATGGACTCTTTTTTACCAATCTGCGAACCACTTGGTCCCAGGTAAGTAACCCTTGCACCCTGGTCGAAAGCAGCCACTTCAAAGGCACAGCGTGTGCGTGTGGAGTCTTTTTCGAAGATCAGGGCAATGTTTTTATTTTTCAGCCTTTGCTGTTCAATGCCGGTATATTTGGCTTTTTTCAGATCCTGCGAAAGGTCTAACAAGAATTTAATCTCCTGAGGTGTAAAATCAAGGAGCTTTAAAAAGTTTCGGTTTCTTAAGTTAAATGCCATATTATTTATGTGTTAGTGTGTTAATCTGATAACTTACTCAGGTGCCTGCTCCTGCGACACAGGAGTTGATGTGGGTTGTTTGAATACTGAATTTTTCAACCAAACAATTTCAGACTACGGAAATTCTTGTTCCGCCGTTGTCAATGCCAAGCATTTCTGTGCTTGTAATAATGGCGTCTTTTCCGGTATGGGTCACAAAATGGACGGCTGCTTTTACTTTGGGACCCATGCTTCCGTCGGCAAAATGGCCTTCTGCAATATACTGCCTGGCTTCTTTCACACTCATCCTGTCAATGGAAACCTGCTGAGGGGTGTTGTAATTCAGACATACTTTAGGAACGTCAGTGAGAATGAAGAACTTATCAGCGTTAATACCAACTGCAAGCAAAGCAGAAGCCAGGTCTTTATCTATGACTGCATCAATTCCCTGCAATTTATTCTCGCCAACAAAAAATACGGGGATGCCTCCTCCACCCACAGCAATGACAATTTCGTGTGCGCGTGCCAGCTTGGCAATTGATTTTTGGTTGAGTATGGCAAGTGGTTGCGGTGATGCAACAACTTTGCGGAAACCTCTTCCTCGGGGATCGGCTTTGAAAACCGAACCTGTTTCTTCTGCGATCCGGTCTGCTTCTTCCCTGGGATAATAGGGACCTACTGGTTTGGTAGGATTTGTAAAAGCCGGATCTTCCTTGTCTACGAGCACTTGCGTGATGATGGTGATAATGTCGCGTTCCAGGTCATTGGCTTTCAGTACATTCCTGAGTTGCTGCTCAATCACGTAACCAATAAAACCCTGTGAATAAGCAACACTTACATCCATTGGCATATCGGGAAGTCCATGCAATTTTGCACCTGCCGAATTCGCCAGCAGGATATTTCCTACCTGGGGACCATTGCCATGGGTAATCACGAGGTCATAATCTTTCTTAATGAGCGTGAGCAAGCGGTTGCTTGTTACGTGTGCGTTGGCTTCCTGTTCATCTATTGTTCCTTTTTGGTCGCCACGAAGGAGGGCATTTCCACCGAAAGCCACAACTGCTAATTTGTTCATAGAATAAGGTGAATTTGTTGATAAATACCTGATTATTGGGCTGCAAAGGTAGCAAAGATTATCAGATTGCCAAATGGATGTTGCAGGAGAGGGAAGGGTAATAAAACACGAATGGGAAGTTGTTCTGGCCGATCAACTTCCCATTCCACCGGGCACGAGCCGTAGCTTTTGCCTGATGCCGAGTTACTGTTATTGTGGCAGGTTCACAGGTTAGGTCCTTTCGGATCGTTTTCCGGGGAAACTTCCGCTGCTCTGGTTTTACCCATTGCACCTGCGGGTCGCACTGTCCGGGTTCCTGTATTTGAACATATCACCAAAGGTTTCACGCCTTGCGTTGTGTTGCTTTCAGTGTTATCCTCCTGTTATTGCCGTTTGGGTTTTTCCGTGGAATTACCCTTCGGCTTCGTGGTTACCTTATCAGAACTTTCGCTCTGACCGGGCTGTTATCCATGATTTTAGAAGGCTGCCTTTTATCCCTGGCTTGGTGAGACAAAGGTAGTTAAAAACCATGGGGTTTGTCAATAGTTTTTTGGTTCTAAATGTGCACAAAAAACCAACACACTTTTTAACAATTGTTGATAACTCGTATATTGCTCAGTATCAGCACTCCTTTGCGGGTACGAACAACCTCTGCCCGGATTATTGAAAACAGCGGCAACTGATCATCGGCCATTAATGTCGCGAAAATCTCATCTTTCCATGTCCCCATAAGTACATATTCTCTTTTTATCCGGTATTTGCCACCCAGCCGGTCGTTTTTGTTTTTAAGTACAAAGTTATATTCTTTTCCGGGCTTATAAAAGGGGTGTTCAGGTTCAAGAAAAATCCTTCCGGAACAGTTGATCTTGTCAATACGGCATTTCACCACAGTTCCCGGTAGTAAATTATAATCCCTGTAATACACAGTGGGTATCAATATCCTGTTTCCGGCCTTGCTTTCCATCACATAATATTCATCATCACCAGGAATATGAAGCGATTTCACAATGTAGAAATGACCCCATTCGCCCTCAGTGAATATTTCTTCATACATTGAAATTCTGCGTGGTTCCTTTGTGATAAATTCGGTCATTACATCCATTTAAACAGATTTTTTTATCAGTAACCCGAAGCTTTCAATATGCCTTTTATTTTGCCTAGACGTTGTATCAGGCTGTCCAGATGCTTTTTATCGCTCACAAAAACTTTAATGATTCCTTCAAAGTTACCGGCTTTCGAATCGAATGAAACCGAGCGCATATTAACCTTAAGGTCTTCACTGATCACCCGTGTGATATCGTTCAGGATTCCAAGCCGGTCGGTACCGGTTATATGAATCTCAGAAACTTTTCCGGAAGCAGCAGATTGCTTTACCCATTCAGCTTTTACGATTCTGTAGGGAAATTTTTCTCTCATCTGCGATGCATTCGGACAATGATAACGGTGAATTTTTATACCAGCACCCACGGTAACAAATCCAAAAACTTTTTCTCCAACCACAGGCATACAGCATTTAGCAAGCTTATAATCTGTGATGCCCTTAGTTCCCTCAATGATCAGTGCGTATTCTCCGGCAGCTGTATTTGTGAGTTTGCGTGGGGTTTGTCCTATAATTTTCTCACGCAGGTCTGCTTCAGGTTTTGCCTGTGAATCCAATAGTACTTCTTTAATGTCGGCTACTTCAATTTTCCCTTCAGCAAGTTGCTGGTAAAATTCAAGTGGATCTTCCGTTGTAAAATGTGACATTAATCTGTTCAGCACTTCATCATTGAATGGCATATCCAATTGAGTGAGTTTGCGCCGGAGAATATCTTTACCTTCTTCGCTCCTGTTAAAGCGTGCTTCACGCAGGTAACGCCTGATCTTATTACGTGCCCGTCCGGTAACCACCCATCCCAGCCAATCCAGATTTGGTTTCTGGTTGCGGGAACTGATGATTTCAACCTGATCTCCGTTTTTAAGCTCATGCTTGATCGGAACCTGATGATCATTCACCCTGGCACCAGCGCATTTTTCGCCCAACCCTGAATGGACTTCATACGCAAAATCAAGCACGGTAGCTCCACATGGCAGTTTTTTCAGATCTCCCTGGGGCGTAAAGACAAAGATATATTCTCCGGCTTCTTTGTTTTTTTCTTTAACAACTCTTGCTATGGCTGTGTTTTCCGGCTTTTCGAGCATATATCGGAGGTGGTTGAGCCACTCATCCAGTTTTTGCTCCCTGGCGGCGCCTTTGTAGATCCAGTGAGAGGCAAGACCTTTTTCTGCATTTTCATCCATCCGTCTGGTTCTTATCTGAACCTCGACAAATCGCTTCAGAGGTCCTAAAACAGTCGTATGCAGGGACTCATAACCGTTTTCTTTGGGTGTTGTGATCCAGTCACGCAGCCTCCTGGGATCGGGTGGATACAGGTTGGAAATCAATGAATATACTTTCCAGCAATCAGCATGCTCATTATCTATTATATTATTGAGGATCACGCGCACAGCAAAGAGATCATATACTTCGTGAAACTCAACACCTTGTTTTTTCATTTTTGACCAGATGGACTGAATGGACTTTGTTCTGCCTTTCAGGATGAATTTAAAACCTGTTTCATGAAGCACTCTTTTGATAGGAATCATAAAGGCATTCAGATATTCACTGTGTTCTTTTTCGGTGTCTTTCAGCTTTTGCGCAATGGAATAGTAGATGGCCGGTTCGGCAAACCGCATGGAAAGTTCTTCCAGTTCGGTTTTGATATTGTACAATCCAAGCCGGTGAGCCAGCGGTGCATACAGGTTTGAGGTTTCTGACGACAACCGTACCTTGTCTTCAGCATGAAGCACATCGAGGTTGCGCATGTAATGCAGCCGGTCAGCCAACCGGATCATAATAATTCGCACATCGCCGGTTATTGTAAGCAACAGATTGACAAAATTGCCTGCGTTCAATGATATACGGTCTGTTTTCAACCTGGCTATCTTGGTGAGGGTTTCCAGCATCTGCCGGACGGAAGGATCAAATATTTTTTCTATCTTTTCCGGTTTCAAATCAGTATCTTTCAGTACATCCTGCAAAAGGGCGCAAATAATCGGTTTTACGCCCAGTCCCATTTCTTTGGCTACTATTTTTGCCACTTCAATGGAATGTATGAAATAGGGTTCGCCTGTTTCACGGGGCAGGTCTTTATGAGCCTCAATGAGTAATGTGATGGCTGACTTGAGTAAACCTGTATCATGTTCATGCAACACCAGGCGCGAAGCTTCAAGCAGCTCGTGATACTTCTTTAATATCAGTGACTTATATGTGTTTTCTGCGTTGCTTGACATGATTAAAATTTAATATGCAAAATTAATCTTTTTAAGGAAGGTGTTGTATGGCTTTAGGGCGAATAAAATCCTGAAAATGGTTGATTCAGCATGACTATTAAACTTATTTGCGAACTTTGCCGCCAGAATAATGAATCATATCAAAAAAACAAAATGACAGTCTTGCTTGAAATCATCAAGTTCACCTTACCCGCTGCCATCATGCTGGTGGCTGTTTATCTGGTAATTCAACGTTTTTTTCAACAGGAGGCTTTAAGGCTCGAAAGCGATCGCAGACAGACCATGCGCCGGGAGATTTTTCCGGTCCGCCTGCAGGCATACGAACGTATTGTTCTGCTCCTGGAACGCATGTCGCCGAATCAGTTGATTTTGCGTGTTAACAGGCAGGGTATCAATTTGTCACAGTTCCAGTCGTTGCTGATACAATCCGTCAGGGATGAATTTGACCATAATCTTTCGCAGCAGGTGTATATTTCGTCGGGCGCCTGGAATTTGACCAAATCGGCAAAGGAAGAAATTATCAGGCTGATCAACACAGCCGCAGCCGGTCTTGAAAAAGAGTCCCCTGCAGCTGGGCTTGCTACCAAACTTCTTGAACTTTATACCGGACTGGATGAAGACCCGGTAGCCAGAGCTATCGAATACATAAAACAGGAAGCCAGGACTTTCCTGTAATTTTTAAGCAACGATATTTGCGTTATGTACAGATTAATAAATCCATGATCAGACAAATGACAAAAGGAAGACGTGCAGCAATCACAGGCGCTGTTGCCATATGTATATCAGCTTCGCTTTGGGGCCTTGATGGAATTGTCCTCACACCCAATCTATACAACCTTGACGTTGGCTATGTGGTTTTTATGCTGCACCTGATTCCTTTCACTATCATGAATGTATTTCTTTTCAGAGAATACAATCATATCCGGCATTTTACCAGGGCTGACATGGTTATTCTGTTGCTGGTAGCACTGCTGGGCGGAGCGGTGGGAACCCTTTCTATCGTTAAGGCTTTATTCCTGGTAGAGTTCCAAAAACTCAGCATCGTAATTCTTTTACAGAAGACCCAACCCGTATTTGCAATCGCCCTTGCTGCTGTTTTATTACAGGAACGCCCGAGGAAAGGTTATTATGCATGGGCTTCCCTGGCAATTATGGCTGGATATTTTCTTACTTTCGGGTTTAAACTCCCACATATCGAAACCAATATTCATACAGTATATGCAGCTTTGTTTTCCTTACTTGCTGCTGCTTCCTTTGGTAGCGCTACAGTATTGGGCAAAAAAATATTACATCGCTACTCTTTTCACACAGCAACTTTTTACCGATACGGGATTACCGCTTTACTGATGTTTTTTTTTGTTGCAGGAACAGGTAATATTAAACAGATTTTAATTACCACCCCTGTCAACTGGCTCATTTTTGGGATCATTGCCTTTACTACAGGTTCAGGTGCGATTTTCCTATTTTATTATGGACTTAGAAATGTAAGTGCCATGATAGCAACAATTTGTGAGCTTTGCTTCCCTTTGGTTGCCATTCTTCTTGATTATATTATCAACAGGCAACATCTCAACATCGTGCAATGGGTAAGTGCGGGGATCCTGTTGTATGCAATCGTAATGCTAAATCTCAGGCAGTCAAATATTGAAAGCAGAAAGCCGGAACAAGCGTAAAATGGAGAACCATTTATTTCATGAATTCAGCAACATGGATAAAAACACCCTGTGTAGTATTGTTTTTGAATTCATTGTCTGGAGGATTCAGTAAAAAAGCGACTGTAATACAGCCGGATTTAGTCATAAGTGGAGTAAAAGCAGAATCAGAATGCGATAGAAAAACTTTAGTTCTGGAATTCTTTGAGTGCTTCCATGAGTTTCTTGCGTGTGAAGAAAATACGGCTTTTCACCGTTCCGATTGACAAGTTCAGTTCGTCGGCAATTTCTTTGTACTTATAACCGGCGGTGTGCATTTCAAAGGGTAGTCTTTGTTCCTCGTCCAATTCCAGAATGCTTGCATGTATTTCCTTGGTTGACAAGGCGCCATCGGGAGTAAACTGCTGCTCTTTGCGGGGAATATTCAGATAATACAGGTCCTTGGTGGAATCAACAATCGTACTTGCCTTAACATTGCGCCTGTAATTATTGATAAATGTGTTTTTCATTATGGTGTAAGTCCATGCCTTTAAATTGGTGTTATCGGCAAATTTATCACGATTGGTCAAGGCCTTCAGATAGGTGTCCTGAATCAGGTCGTCGGCTTCTTCTGCATTTGAAGTAAGCGTGTTGGCGAAAAACTTCAGACTGCTGTGCAAACTGATTAATTGGTTATTAAATTCGATTGCTGTCATAATGGCTCGTGATTAGGGTTATTATTTGTTTAAATTTTAACGACGCAAAGTTAAACACAAAAACTAATAAGTCAAGAGGTTAAAATGTTAAAAAAATGTTAAATCTTATAAATAATTGATTGTAAGTATCATAATGTAACAACTTATTATTTAAACAGATTATAATTAGTCTAACTAATTTAATTCTATATTAAACGATAAATATGAAGAAACATGTATATGATGCTATCTGTTAGGGGATTATATCGAATAGGGTAGATTTATGAACTAAAAATTCTTGTTCAATCATGCATAAATTATCCGACCGTTTGATATATACCTTTTACTGACCAGATTTTTTCCATTGGTCAGTATCTAAAGTATTGATAATAAGATAGATTCTAAGAATTTCCTAGCAGGGTGAATGTGAAGGTCAATTACTGCTGTCTGTTATTTCAGCAAGATCACCGGTATTTTCGAGAATTATGACATTTGGCGGAAGGTTCATTGCATGTTCCCGTGTCTGCAGTCCGGAAATCAGGATGTTAAGTGCACGATGGTCATTGCTGAGAGTGGAAATCAAAGAATGATACTGTTCCGGAGTGAGGGCAGTAGTCAGTACGGTCAAAATATAATCAGGCGAAAAACTTTCGCTGACCATTTTGAGGGTTTCAACAGGCAGAGATTGACCAAAATATATGACTTTATGTCCCATTTTCTTCAACGTATACCAGTGAAAAAGAAGACTAAGTTCATGCAATTCACCGGGAGGAAGAAAAAGGATAAACTTTTTTGCATCTGTGCGTGGGGTAACTACCAAACCGTCAATGGCAGAAATAATTTTCTGACGTATCAGATTCACAATAAAATGCTCTTGTGCCGGAGTGATGGTTCCAACAAGCCACAATATTCCAATGCGCTCAAGAAATGGATAAAGAACACTGGTGATGGTTTGTTCGAAGCCATGTTTTATAAGAGCGTTGGTAAGAATTTTTTCAAACTTTTCCTCATTCAACTCCATCATGGCAACAATCATCTGTTCAATCATGATATCCTGGTTCAATGAGTATTCTGAAATATCCATCACTTTCTTACCCAATTCTTCGGGCGACATCCTGACAATATTAGAAATACGAAAGCCAAAACGGTTGAGCATGGAAATATTCAGCAGGCGCTTCAGGTCTTCGTCTGAATAGCAACGGATGTTGGTTGCAGTTCGCTCAGGTGTTACAACGTTGTACCGCTTTTCCCATATCCTGATGGTATGAGCTTTAATTCCTGTGATTTTTTCCAGATCGGTAATGGAGTAATTTACCATTGATATACTTTGGTCTTTTGCTTGTTATCTGTTTACAACAGGTGGTTTGAAAGCGCGATTTATTTTTAAGTGTAAAGAAGGATACCAGATGCAGTTGATATCACCAGCTAAGTAAACAACAGTTTCAAAAAAAAGTTTAACAGATACTGATCTGATAATGATCAGCCAGGTATGAAATATCAAAATTACTTCTGTACTATTTTGACTCCAAAAAACCACGCAATTTATTGAAGGCAGCTTCCATACCGGCAGGATTTTTACCTCCGGCCGTTGCAAAAGAAGTCTGTCCGCCTCCGCCACCCTGAATTTCTTTTGCCAGGTCGCGGATGATCTTTCCGGCATCAAGTTGCTTTTGTCTGACCATGTCATCACTGATCATCAGGCTGAGACTTGCTTTACCATCTGCCACCGATCCGAGCAATACAACAAGTTGTTTTTCGCTCTCTTTCAAATGGTAAGCCAGCTCCTTCACCGCATTTCCATCAAGGGAGGTCATCTGGACAATAAGCCTGATTCCACTTATATTTTCGGCCCTGGCAAGCAGTTTATCTTTTTCAGCCCTGGCTAGTAGTGCGTTTTTCTCAGCTACCTGCTTTTGCAGGAGATTGTTTTGCTCTATAAGGTGTTTCAACCCTTTCAGGGGATCGGCTGGATTCTTAACCAGTTCCGTCATTTGTGCCAAAAGCACAAGTTTGCTTTCAATATATTCATCGGCTTTTTTCGCAGTTACCGCCTCGATGCGTCTGATTCCGGCAGCAATGGCACTTTCCGAAACAATTTTGAACAACCCAATCTGTCCGGTTGCAGCTACGTGTGTCCCTCCACACAACTCTACCGAATCGCCGAAGGAAATTACACGAACTTTTTCACCATATTTTTCTCCAAAAAACATCAGCGCACCCATTTTTTCGGCATCTGCTCGGGGAATACTTCGTTTTTCATGGATCGGAAAATTCATTCTGATCTTTTGATTTACAAAAGCTTCAACCAGCCTGATTTCTTCATGCGTCATTTTGCTGAAATGAGAAAAGTCGAAACGCAGATAATCCGGGCCAACAAAAGATCCTTTCTGCTCGACATGTGTTCCTAAAATATTCCGCAACGCTTCGTGCATCAGGTGTGTTGCAGAATGGTTGTTGGCCGTGAGTTGCCTTTTTTCAGAGTACACTGAGGCTGTAAAAGGTGAGGCTGGTTCATCCGGAAATGTTTCGAGTACATGAACGATCAGGTTGTTTTCCTTACGCGTGTCAATAACCTGATATTGAACCCCATCCTGTTCAAAAATCCCGGTATCGCCAACCTGCCCGCCACTTTCAGGGTAGAATGGAGTTTTATCTGTCACAACATGAAAAAGGTCTTTGCTTTTTGATGTTATTTTGCGGTAACGCAGCAACGATATTATTGCGGCAGTCTCGTCCCATCCGGTAAAGAGGGTTTCTGTTCCGGGATTTACAACAATCCAGTCGCCGGTACCAATGGCAGCATCTTTCCGCGACCTTTCTTTCTGTTTATTCAGTTCTGTTTCAAACTGAGGCATGTCAACAACCAGGTTTTCTTCTCTGGCCATAAGCTGTGTCAAGTCAACCGGAAAACCATAGGTGTCGTATAGTTCAAATGCAAAAGCTCCATCAATGAAACCTGTTTCGCGATGCTCATTAATATAATGCCTGAAGCGGCTGATGCCGGTTGAAAGGGTTCTGATAAAGGAAGTTTCTTCTTCGTGTATGACCCTGGTGATGATGTGTTGCTGCGACCTCAGTTCAGGGAAGAAATCGCCCATTTCAGCTACCAGCACATGAACCAATTCATGGATAAAAGGTTCTTTACGATCGAGATAACTATATCCATACCTGACGGCTCGGCGCAAAATTCTACGAATGACATAACCAGCTTTGTTGTTTGAAGGCAACTGCCCGTCAGCAATGGCAAATGAAACTGCACGGAGATGGTCGGCTATCACCCGCATGGCAATGTCAACCTCCTGATTTTGATTGTATCTGAAACCCGTATTGTGTTCAATCTGACGGATCACAGGCTGGAAAACATCTGTATCGTAATTGGATTGTTTTTGTTGAAGAGCCATGCACAGACGCTCGAATCCCATGCCGGTATCAACATGTCTGGCCGGCAGGGATGCAAGTTTTCCATTGGCCTGGCGGTTAAATTGTATGAATACCAGGTTCCATATTTCGATGACCTGGGGGTGACCGGTATTTACCAGCCCGACACCCGGAATAAGTTCTTTTTCACTTACATCGCGCAGATCAATATGTATTTCGGAGCATGGACCACAGGGACCAGTATCGCCCATTTCCCAAAAGTTATCCTTCTTGTTCCCTTTGAGTATTTTAGATTCTTCAATGATTTCACTCCAGTAGCCAAATGCTTCTTCATCCCAGGGCAAGCCGTCATGCTCGTCGCCTCCGAAAACAGTTACATACAAATCCTCAGGTCTGAGTTTGTAAACGCCGGTCAGCAGTTCCCATGCCCATGCAATGGCTTCTTTCTTGAAGTAATCGCCAAACGACCAGTTGCCGAGCATTTCAAACATGGTATGGTGATACGTATCGCGTCCGACTTCTTCAAGGTCGTTATGTTTTCCCGAAACACGCAGACATTTCTGTGTGTTCGCAATCCGTGGGTATTGTGCGGGAATATTACCAAGGAAAATATCTTTAAACTGGTTCATACCGGCATTGGTAAACATGAGCGTGGGATCGTCCTTGATTACCATGGGTGACGAAGGGACTATATGGTGGCCTTTGGATTCAAAAAAATTTAAAAATTTGCTCCTGATCTCGGATGATTTCATAAAACTGAATAATTTTTCGGGTAATTGGCTGTTAATAAAACTAAGGATAAAAAGCCGGCAAATTTACTTTAATTATTAATTTTGTCAGCCGCCAGGCAATAACCGCCTGTTTGTTTATTACCCGAACACCATCAATTGTCTTTATCACATGGCTAAGAACAGATACCGTTTCAACAATAAAACCCTTGAATTCGAGAAAGTTCTGATTACCACGAAGGAACGTTTACTGAAATTTCTTTCACACCTGGTCACCGGAGTTGTTTTCGCGACTGTTGTCATTGTATTCGCCTACAATTTTCTTGAATCGCCCAAAGAAAAAATGCAGCACCGCGAGATCGAAAACCTGAAATTGAATTATCAGATCCTTAATGACCGTCTTGATCAAATACTCCTTGTAATGCAGGATCTTCAGGACCGGGACGACAACATTTACCGTGTGATCTTTGAAGCTGAACCGGTTCCAAATTCCATACGGAAAGCGGGTTTCGGAGGGGTTGACCGTTATGCCAGGCTCAGTGGATTCAGAAACTCGGATATTGTGATCAGCACAACGCAGAAAATGGACGAAATATCTAAGAAATTGTATGTACAATCGAAATCCTTTGATGAGGTTTTCGAGATGGCCAGGAACAAGGAAAAACTTCTGGCTGCGCTGCCGGCCATACAACCCGTAAGTAACCGTGATCTTCGCCGGATAGGTTCCTATTTTGGATACCGGACGGATCCGTTTTATAAAATTGAGAAATTTCATGAAGGTATTGATTTTACTGCTCCTGTCGGAACTGAAATATATGCCACCGGCGATGGGGTAGTTACCGATGTGCAGCGGCTTGGAGTGGGATACGGGAATTACATCATTGTTAACCATGGTTTTAATTACGAAACCTTGTATGCACACCTGTCGAGATTCAATGTCAGGCGAGGCCAGCAGGTAAAACGTGGTGAGGTTATAGGCTTTGTCGGAAATACCGGAAAATCAACTTCTCCTCATTTGCATTATGAGGTCAGGCGCAATGGCAAACCAGTGAATCCGATACATTATTTCTTCAATGACATCTCGCCTGAAGAATATGATAAGCTTATCGAATGGTCGTCACGTCCGGGTCAAACTATGGATTAATATCTCAGGAAATGCCACGCACCCGGAAAAAAGTTGAAAAGATGTACTTTACCATCGGTGAAGTAGCCCGACTTTTCGATGTGAACACAAGCCTGATCCGTTTCTGGGAGAATGAATTTGAAATAATAAAGCCTCACCGGAACAAAAAAGGGAACCGCTTTTTCACGCGTGCCGATGTTGACAACTTTCACATTATCTACAACCTGGTGAAGGAGAGAGGTTACACGCTGCAGGGTGCAAAAGAAAAGCTGAAAAACAATCCGCAGGACGCGCTGAATGAGTTTGAACTGATCAAAACCTTGAAAAACATGCGTGAATTTCTGGTAAAGATCAGGGAAAGCCTCGATAAAGATGTCAAACAATTATCAAAACACACCTGATCCTCAATCCTCTTCTTTCAGATAGTCAATCAGGCGCCTTTGTTTTTTGGTAGGGCGGCCTGTACCGCGGTCACGGCGTTCGAAATTCAGTTCATGGATAAGTTTCAGTTTGTCATATTCTTCCTGTGGGGTGAGATCATTGGCAAACTGGGGCACCAACCTGGCTCCGACCATGGAACGCGCGGTAGCAAACTGGCTCTGGTGCAGGCAAACACTGTCATAGAAAG
>CAYQRU010000071.1:0-19773 GCA_964419945.1 uncultured Bacteroidales bacterium
CATACATATTGATGATTAAAAAATTCATTATCAACATAATACATTTCGATGTAGCAATCATGTAGCAGTATCAGGAATGTTAAGTTGTAAAAAAGTGCAGGTGGATTATTTGGAATCAATACCTAAAGAGTTTGATTTTTGCAACGATTTAGCCAGGTATGAAAAAAACAAAGAAAATAGGTAAGCCGGTGCATGATTTTGTATCGGTTTCTAAGGAGATTATTGAAAAGAGCGAATTGGAGAACAGGGCGCTTAAAAAGATCTTGTGCTTTTGCAAATCCAATATGGATTCATTGTATGAAGGAATAAAACAAGAATCATAAAAACAACATATTTAAAATCATCTATTTACTTAATTATCAATTACTTAATTTAAACAAAATGAAAAATCAATTTGCACGATTGCTCCTGATTGCATTGGTTCTGTTCAATGCATTTAATGTAAGAGCACAGTACACAGAAAATCTGGACCCATGGTTCAACACGCTTCTAAATAGAAGCGACTCACCCGACAACTCTGATCAATTTGTGTCTGGTCCTGTGACTGCTACTCTGTACGACAGCGGTAGCGAAGAAGTACTGATTACGGTTTTGTTGAACCAGTATGTATTTCCTTACCATATGTCTACTGATGGCCAGTATGTTGTAATTTCTGCTTTTGGTGGTGGCAGTGCATTCTGGTCGCAAGCAACAGGTTTGGTAACTTTTCCCGGAACTGCTTATGGTGTATCCGATTACAGTCTCGTTGGTGGTTATTTTGATAACCCAAATTTGCTTTGGAACGGAAATCCGGTTCAGACAGCCGGCACATGGGATCCGGCAACACAACAGTGGACGTTTCTGGGAATGAATCCCCAGGCCACGGTCTTTTCACAGGACTATAGTTCAGGCTGGGGTATCAATGCAGATGGTAATACTGTTGTCGGCATGCAATATATGTCGTCATACACTAATTATAAAGCGTTCAGCTGGACTCAGAATGGAGGATATGATATGATTGGAAACGCTCATACACAGGGATCAAGAGCATCTGGTATCAGTGCAAATGGAACTATTACCTACGGTTGGGCACAGGCTTCAGGCTTATCAAGAACTCCGGTGATCTGGTACGACGGACAAATGATATTTGTTGATAATACGCAAGGTGGTGAATCCTTTGGAGCTTCAGCAAATGGTAATTATGTCACCGGCACATTGGGTGGACAGGGTTTCCTCTGGTCACCCGGTATGCCAACAATCACCTTTCCAAATTCCATTAATAATGGAGCAATGTCTCCTACCTGTGTTACAAACGATGGAACAATTTTCGGATTTAACAATACTGCGTGGCCTCCGATACCAACTGGCCGCAGAGCCTTCGCAAGGGATAACCAGGGTAATATGACTACCTTTAACACTTATGCAGAAAGTCGCGGTTTGCCAAATGCACAGGCATGGACTTTTTACAGCATCAATCATGTTACACCTGATGGAAATAAATTCATTGGTGCTGGTATAACCCCTGAGGGACAGGTCATTGCGTTCCTGATGGAGTTTCCCGGCGGTAGCGTTGTCACACCTGGTGATGCAAATTGCGATGGTGTCGTAAATGTGCTGGATATCATTACAATAGCCAATCATATTCTGGGTCTCAATCCTGAGCCTTTTTGCTTTGATAATGCAGATGTGAATTCTGATGGTTTGGTAAACGTAAGTGATATTATTGCAACCGTAAATATAATCATCAATTAACCGGAATGAACTGGTAAAAAGGTTAGTATTGTTCTTCTCGTTTATTCCCGGATCCTTGGCAACTCCTGTAAAACCTGCCAAAATCCGGGAATTTTTTTTACATTTGGCATGCCGGTGTCTGTTGTCATCGTTGCCATATGTATTGTCATAAGAAGTCATATATTTCTGAAAACCGTTAAAAACTACCTCAGGAAGCCGTTCATGTATATTTTATTACGTTAATTCCAAAATCAAAAAGGTTTGCTGAGTTTATCAGAACAAAAGTCTACATTTGCTCCATCTATTCACACTCTAATACTACAATCTTATGCAATGTAAAGTATCATTTTCAAACTGGCAATCATTGCTTGTGCCTGCTCTGCTGGCCTTTTCAATGATCTCCGTGCAGGCACAAAAATCTAAAAAACCAGAGTCTGTGTCCGACACATTAAAGTCGGAGCTTTTCAGCGGACTAAAATGGCGGGGTATCGGCCCTGCATTTACCTCCGGGCGTATTTCGGATATTGCCATTAATCCCCTAAATCCCAGTGAATACTTTGTGGGAGCTGCATCCGGTCATATATGGAAAACAATAAACAACGGCACTACGTTTATTCCCGTTTTCGATAATTACGGAGCCTATGCAATTGGCTCCATGGCAATTGATCCAAATAACCCCCATGTAGTATGGGCAGGAACCGGTGAAAATACGCACCAACGGGCCGTAGGTTATGGCAACGGGGTGTATAAATCAGAAGACGGGGGCAAAAGCTGGAAAAATATGGGATTGAAGGAGTCCCGGCACATTGGAAAGATTTTAATTGATCCACGTAATTCTAATGTGATTTATGTAGCTTCAGAAGGTTCAATATGGGGACCTGGAGGTGACAGGGGTCTTTATAAAACGACAGACGGAGGAAAAACCTGGGAAAAAATTCTTGAAATCAGTGAGAATACAGGTGTTAATCATATTACCATGGATCCCCGCAATCCGGATGTGATATATGCTCTTTCAGAACAACGCCGCAGACATTTCTTTACCAAAATTGGTGGTGGCCCTGAATCGGGAGTGCATAAAACAACTGATGGCGGAAAAACCTGGCAGAAACTTTCACGCGGATTGCCTTCAGGACACGTCGGAGGAGGCTGTATTGAAGTTTCAATGGCTAATCCTGATTATGTTTATCTGATCGTTGAAGCAACTGATAAGGATGGAGGCTTTTTTCGTTCAACCGATCGTGGGGCTTCCTGGTCAAAAATGAGTGATTATCACAGCAGTGGGCAATACTTCAATATGATTGTGTGCGATCCTGTTGACGTAAACAAGGTTTACTCGCTCGAAGTCGTTTCAAAAGTTACTTATGATGGAGGTAAAACCTGGAGCAATATCGGTTTAAACAAACGCCATGTGGATGACCATTGCATGTGGATTAATCCTTCCAATACAAAGCACTGGCTTTTAGGTGGAGATGGAGGGCTTTATGAAACCTACGATGCAGGTGAGCATTACATATTTAAATCCAATCTGCCGGTTACTCAGTTTTACAGGGTCAATGTTGATGACTCAGAGCCATTTTACTGGGTGTATGGAGGCACACAGGACAATAACAGCCTTGGGGGACCTTCGCGAAATACAAGCCGCGACGGAGTTACAAGCGGAGAATGGATTACCACCCTGGGTGGTGATGGTTTCTGGCAGGCCATTGAACCGGGAAACCCTGACATTGTCTACTCTGCCTATCAGTACGGAAATATTTTCAGATATGATAAACGTTCGGGCGAAAGGATTAAAATCAGGCCTGAACCTCTTGCTGACGAACTGCTGTACCGCTGGAACTGGGATGCCCCTTTTATTCTGAGCCATTATTCAAAAACCAGCCTCTACATGGGTGCAAATAAATTATTCCGAAGCAACGATCGTGGCAATTCGTGGGAGGTAATCAGCGGCGATCTTACACGAAACGAAGACCGTAATCAATTCAAAGTCATGGGAAAGCATTGGCCCTCAAATGCAGTTGCAAAGGATGTATCAACTTCCCCGTGGGGAACCATTGTCACACTGGCCGAATCAAAGTTGCGGCAAGGGCTGATCTATGTGGGAACCGATGACGGTCTGATCCAGGTAACAGAAGATGACGGTAAGACATGGAGACGGATCAGCATATTTCCGGGAGTTCCGGAATATACGCTCGTTAGAGATATTACACCTTGTCGTTTCAATGAAAATGTCGTATTTGCCACATTCAACAACCTGAAAAACGATGATTTCAAACCTTATTTGCTAAAAAGCACTGATAAAGGTCAAACCTGGACTTCCATTGCATCCAATCTTCCCAACGAAACAGTTCATTGTATTGCGCAGGATTTTATAAATCCTGACTTGCTTTTTGTGGGAACAGAATTTAGTTTCTATTTTAGCGTGGATGGTGGCAAATTTTGGGTAAAGTTAAATTCAGGTTTACCTGATATACAAATACCTGACATAGCAATCCAAGAAAGGGAAAATGACCTGATATTAGCCACTTTTGGTAGAGGATTCTATATTCTTGACAACTACAGCCCGCTGCGGTATGTGAGTGCCGAGAAGCTCAGAAACGTGCAGGCCTTATTATTTCCTGTGAAAGACGCCCTGATGTATATCGAGGAGGGTGGACGCTACGGACAGGGATCAACCTATTTCCTTGCGCCCAATCCACCTTTTGGAGCGACCTTTACGTATTTTCTGAAAGAAGTTCCCGAAACCCTTAAACAGAAAAGGCTCAAAAAGGAAATGGAATTGTTTGAAAAAGGTGAATTCATTCCTCAACCCGACAGGGAAACACTTGCGAATGAGGAAAATGAAATTGCACCCTACCTCATTTTCACCATACGCGATGACGAAGAAAATGTTGTTCGAAGGTTGTATGAAAATCCAAGAAAAGGCATCAACAGGTTGACCTGGAGGTTACGTTATGACAACCTTTCAGCGCAGGCAGGCAGTAAAAGCGAGTTTAAACCATCTAACAATAATTCAGATGGCATGATGGTGCTACCTGGAACCTACACTGTAAGTCTGGTAATGAACTATAACGGCCAGGAAACGGAATTGGCCGGACCGGTAACATTTAGAGCTAAGGTGTTGGAAAATAATACTCTACCTGCACTCAACCGGGAAGAACTTGTAGCTTTCCACAGGCAGGCTGCCGAACTCAGACGTGTCTCTGATGGCGCCCAGCGCTTTGCCGGTGAATTAGGCAACAAAATTGAAAACATGCGTCAGGCATTACATTTCACACCTGAAGCCCCTGAAGAAATGGTATCAGAATTAAGAAATTTTGCCGAACAGCTCAGAAATATTGATTTCAGATTTAACGGGACCAGCCCTAAGGCAAGTTCAGAAGAGATTCCTCCCGAACCTGTGCCGCTTAATCAAAGAATGGATGCCATGCTGGCAGGTTCCTGGTCAAGCACTTCAACCCCCACACAAACCATGCGGAGTAATTATGAAATCCTTAAGAACAACCTTCCGGAAATAATCGAAAAACTCCGGTTTGTTGATGCAGAGATTAAACAGATAGAATCACGTATGGAACAACTACAGGCACCCTGGACACCGGGAAGACTGCCGGGAATGAAATAGGCAGATCCTTTGATTAGAAAACGGGTTGCTGGAGCTGATAAAACAACTTCTCCCGCAACCCGTTTTTATTTCATCAATGCCACCGGCAGTAATATTCCGGAGCACATTCCGTTTATGGGAACACCAGCAATTCCTGGTTATTTCTTATCAAACAGTTCGTAATAGATTTCTGTTTTACTTTTTTCTTTTGTATTAAATTTCCGGGTGATTTCTGCAACCCTTTGACCCAGCAGATATCCTTTCTTCAGAAACATTTCATCAACCAAACTATCAGAAGAAAAAGGTTGCTCGCCGGTGATTGCAGAAGCGCCAAAAGCCTGATCCCAGGATGGCCCTCCAACTAAGATCATCCCGAATATCATCATGCTGTGAAGAATACTGAGTTGGGCGAGTTCTTCACCTGCAGAAATACCACCACCAGTGACAAAAGCAGCTCCTATTTTATCCTTCATAGGTTCACCCTCAAAAGGCCACGTTAGTATGAATTCCGATATCACCGGGGCGATGTTGGCATTATATACCGGGCTTCCGACAATGATGGCATGGGCTTCCAGTAAATCTGATTTTTCAACCTCTGAAATCATTCGTAGCTTCACATCTGTGCCCGCAACATTCCGGGCACCGTCAGCAACAGATTTAGCAAGTAATTTTGTATGCCCTGTGTGACTGTAATATACCACCAGCACATTTGTCTGGGAAAAAATAACAAACGGAAGTAAGATCAATAAAATGCTGAACTTTAGCCTCATATCAGATTCGCATTACTATTTTCCGCCACCCATGATGATGTTCACTGTCAGGACAAAATCCTGAATGTTGATGATTCCATCATTGTTAACATCTGCGGCCTCAAATACAAAAGGTTGTGGATTGTTGCCCATGATGTAATTTGCGATTGTCACAGCATCAAGTATATTGACAAAGCCATCCCCGTTGGCATCGCCAGGCTGATAAGCCGAAGTAACGGTAACCTGGAAGGTACATGTATTGGTACAGTTGTTCACGTCGGAGTAAGTGTAGGTGATCTCATGATTACCAATCCCGGCAGTATTTGGATAAAACATACCGTTGGTCACACCTGTTCCGGAATAACTGCCACCCGTTGGAGTAGCACCTGTAAGATCAAAGGGTGGATTTGTTACGGGTACTGAAATGCCGGAAGGACAGGTGACTACCGGCAGCGGATTTTCACTTACCGTAATCGTTCCGTTCATATTTACAGTGCCCCAGATATTGGTAGCGTTGGCCATATAGAGTCCGGCAACCATATTCTCCCAAACAAGGGGATTACCGGTACCGGGAACAGATGCTCCGACAGGATTGGGACCGTTATACAGTTGATAAGTTACGCCTGTTTGTGAATTTTGTAAAGTAATATTGATTCCCGAGGGAACCGTACCCGCACAAAAGGCGCCTCCACCGGTCAGTGTGTACACCTGAGGAAGTCCTGCTCCTCCTGGTATTACACTGAGTGTGCCTGCTTTTGAAAAATAATCACAATAACCATTGGTCGAGATTCTGCAACGGTATTTAAAATTGTTCAGTGCAATTGTAACTCCGGTAACAGTGAGCTGGGGACCATTAACATTCTGGTAAACAGCACTGTTTTGCAGATCAATCCATTCCAGGCCATCATTCTGCTGCCACTGGTAATTATCGACCTGGTTGGCTATTATAGTAAAAATAGCATTGGTTCCTGCGGGAACAGTAGTATTCTGAGGCTGCGAAGTGATGAATGGCGGCAGTTGACTAACCATTCCATTGCTGGTTGTAAAAGGCACATTGATAAGGTTCACGGTGACAATCTCACCACCAGGTCTGAAATTTACAGCGCATGAATTAAGCTTGTGCGTGAATTGCAGGTCAAGTAATTTACCATTTGGCAGGTTGCCGGGTGTAATACTACTCCAGGCAATACTCACTTGTGGAGCAGGCACAACCACAGCATTCGACATAATTCCAGCAAATTGAGGATGTGCATTGGCGTGACCTTCATATTTCAGAACAGCGGTATCATATCCAATATAGAGGGTGATTGCACCGATGTTATTCAAATTTGTTGCATTCAACGGTATATCAATCAATTGCCCCGGACAGGCATTTGAACTTCCAAGTGATAAGGAGGCTGGTTGTCCCTGGGAGATGAATGAAATGGAAACCAGTATGCTTGCATAAAATATGATCCCGGTACGATGTATCATTTTTTTCATAATTGTTTAATTTTAAATAAATTATATGTTGAACAGTAAAGAAATTACAAAAGTACTAAATTCTTATGAAGGAATCCAGATTAAAGATTGTCCACCTGCTCCTGTGCCTTACTCATAATATCATCTGCCTGTTTTTTCGCCTGGTTTACAAGATCTTCTGCTTTTCTCTCAGCTTCCCTCGTAAGTTTCTGTGCTGTATTATCACCTTCCTTCCTGACTTTCCGGGCTGCCTCTTTTGCTGCTATTTCAGCTACCATACCTTTCTTTTTCCCTTCATCTTCCAACCGTTTGGCCTGGTTCTCAGCTTCAGACCTGACTTTTTCAGCGGCAGCAGTTGCTTCTGTGCGGATGGTGGAAGCCGTACTTTCTGCCTGAGATATCAGTTGCTGCCCTCTGCTGCGTGCTTCGTTCAGGATTTTTTGAGCTTCTTCGCTGACTTTCTTCATTGCTTCTTCTTTTTGTTTCTGTAATTCCTGACGTGCAGCATCTTCAAGCTCTGATCGGATGTTTCCAGCCGCTGTCTTATAATCCAGTTCAATTTTTGGTGCAGTAACCAGGCCGCTAAGTTTGGCAACTACATTCAGGGTGCTTCCCGGATTCAGGTTAATACCTTTTTTTAAAGCAGCTTCTGACAAGCTTTTAATTGCCTGGCTGGCTCCAAATTTTTCATAGGGAATCTGGAATACCAGATCATAATTCATTTGTTTGTCAAATCCCACGAATCCGCCAATCGTTGTATTCGTTCCACCATATTTAATGGAAAATGGTTTCTGGAATACTCTACCATTAATAATTTCAAAAGAAAAATTCAAACCATCGGTGACAAGACGCCTGTAATCGTCGTTGCCGAGTAAACCAGCCAATTGTTCCATCACTTTCACAGATTCAATGAGTATTTGTGAAGTCTGCAACGTTCCCCCGCCCTGCAGGGTCTCATAAGAAGGATTAAACTCCCCGTCGAGAATGCCCTTGAGTTTGAATACAGTGGAGAATGTTCCTTTTGTCTTTTCAGCTACCGGTGCCACCTGTTGCAGCATAGATATACCCGAATATGCCTGTGCAATATCAAAACTACTGATCCTGAAGTCCATATCTATTTTCGCTGAGGTTTTATCCCCTGCATCAAAAAGTCCTTTCATCTCGATGTTTCCGGCAAGCATCTCTGCCCTGAGAGGTTCAAACCTGATCTTCTTATCTTTATAATAAATGGTGGCCATGGCATTTTTCAATTCGTATTTTTCATACAATATTTTTCCTGCTTTGGCATTAAAAGCAAAATCAATCCTTTCGGGAAGGTCAGGTATTTGCATACCGGATTGTGTGGTATCAACAGTGGTCGCGCTTTCAGCAGGCAAAGCAGCCATAAGTTCATTGAAATCAATAAGACTGGAGTTCAGATTCAGATTCCCTGCCAGAATCCCATCGCCCAAATAATAAGCCAGGTAATTCTCAATTTTTCCGGCAAGCTGCATGTGACTCTTTCCAATGTTCATTTCAAGGTTAGAAAGTTGCAGAAAGGCGGGTGAAAATTCAAACCTTGCCTGATCAATCCCGATCGGCAGATTAATCGCCGAGGTTTGATAATCAAATCCGGTGAGAGCCAGAAACCCGGATGCTGTCACCAGGTTAAAACGCGAATTTTCGACATCAGAAAGCTTTCCTACGAATCCGGCCTCGAATTCCATTAGTCCTTTCAGCGTTTCTTCCGGATCGAGCGGGACCACCTTCGAAAGCCCTGTAAGATCAATTTTCCCGGAAAAATTAGCCTTCGCGTCAGGATCGCTGACAGGTGTTTTAAGATAAAGACTTGACTTCACAGGGTTGCCTGCTATTGTAAAGTCGAAACGGTCAACGGCTACTTGTGTATCATCCATATCACCCGTTGTATTCTGAATGTTGGTTTTAAGGTAAATATTTCTGATGCTCTCTGGCAGATCCGGATAACTGAAACTGGCATTGTCCACACGCAGATCAAGCCCGAAACCTGGCATAGCCACATCTCCGTAAAGCCCTTTCACATAACCGCTCAGGGCGAATTTTCCATCAGTTTTTACTTTTTCAAAATCGCGGGAATAAACGGCAGGGATTAGTGAAAGCAGGCTCTTGAAGTCGTCATCTTTTGATTTGAAACTGACATCCAGCGTTATATCGTCGCCAATAAAACCGAAGCCGCCATCAACATCAATACCCAGATCGTTCAGGTTTATCCTGTTGTCACGCATGGTGTAGTAGTCCTTTTCTAGATCTGGTTCAAATACACCTTTGTAGTTTGCCTTCACCCCGCTCATGTAAGTAACGTTTTCGTATATCATGAGCAGTTTTCTGGCTTTTGCCTGAATCATCAGATGCGATGTGCCGGTAGAAAGATCTCCGCTCACATTCCCTTCAAGTTCTTCAAGCAACATGACAAAATCAAGATCTTGATCGTCATACAAAACCTTGCCCCTTGAAATAACCAGATCCCTGATATTCAGCACCAAAGGAGCTGTCTCTGCTTTCACAGTCTCTTCCAAAGGGGTTTCATCGGGTACCATAATGTCCCAGTTGACCGAGCCGTCTTTGAGTGTAAGAAGCCGCAGATCAGGAGCGTTCAACACAATTTTTTTTATTTCGTACGGACTTCCCCTGAACACGCTGAAAAGATCGAGGGTAACTCTTAGATTGTCAACATACACCAAGGTGTCGTTCGCAAAGGGGTCCATGCCCACAATACATAGTCTGTCAAGCCGTAACGAAAAATCCGGGAAACTCCTTATCAGGCTGAGATGTGCATCTTCAAAATTAACTCTGGCATTCATCGCTTTGTTTATTTCATGCTTCACAATATTCATAATTCTTCCCTGGAACACAAACGGTAAACCGAGTACAACAACAAAGAGGAGTACAATTAAAATGAATAAGATTTTGTATGACTTCTTCATAGAGAACTGATTATTATATCATTAAGACAGATGAGATGATAATTTTTCAATCAGAAATAGATTTTTCACCTTCAATGCTGCCTGAGATTATCAGGTAAAACGTTATCAGCATTGTGAATGTTATACCCTCATGGAAAAATGACCTGTACCAGACATTGTCGCACGATTTTTATCGTGATCAATGAATTCATAAAATTAATCCTATGTTATTATAAATCATAAGCTTAACAATATTTTACGTGAGTAGTATTGGCAGGGATTTCGTATACGAAATATTGCTAAGGATCTGATCTTTGTTTCAGATGGCCGGATAAGTGTTTTTTAACGGTCGATCGTTTCCGGAATCAGACCGACATCCTAAACACACATAATGAATAAGGCCTGTATGATCCTGCCCGTTTATCCGTTAATCATTGTACATAGTGATGGTATACTTGCCATATTGCAGTATATCAAATGTCAACCGGCACTTTTTTCTGTGATTACCTACCAAAGTAGAATAGCTAACTTCACAATGAAATGGGCAGAAATATTTATTGATGATGAATTTCTTTCCGGATTGAATAATCTGCCCCGATGAAATATCCAGTTCCAGATCAAACGGAACAAAATCTGTATAAGCACTTTTAATCAGCAGGGTGAGTTCATTTTGACCACCTGTAACTTCAGATTTGACAATGCTTTGGTTGACCAGGCCTGATGCATTTGTGATCCTGTAAGAAATCTCAGGATCTGCCACGCCTGCATATCCATCATCTATCCAATACCCGGTCAGTGTTTGTATTTTACCGTCTGAGATGTGTTTCAACTTTCCTACTCCCTTTTTTTTGCCTTTTTCCCAATATCCCTGAAAGATGTCACCATTTTTATAATAGTATTTCCCTTTTCCGTGTGGCAAACCATTTCTGAAATGCCCGATGTATGTTTCTTCACCGCTTGATTTGCCTTTCCCGTTGGCTAATCCGTCTTTACAATCACCGGAATATACTCCGGAGATCATTTCGGAAAGTACTCTGCATGATTCATTTTGTGCATGCAGGCTATGCATTATAGCAAGGGAAATGATGATGAAGGAAGCAGTTTTCATATGCTATTCTTTGATTACTCCGAAGTGCAATTATTTCTTCCTGTGAGTCTGAACTTGTAATCCCGGAAAAGCGGGATTAATCAGTGTCCGGTTACTATTGGCTAAATATGTATTATAACCATTTACCATAATTAACATTTTGTTGAAACAAATCATGCTCATTTTTTCAAAGCCTCCCTTTTACTGTACACTGGCGAACAATGCTAAGAATCTTATTCCGGTTTTACTTTGAAAATTATTTCAACATGCCAGGCAAACGGTGGAAAGAATAAAATATTGGTATCAAATCTTACGTAATTTCTTCCAGAATAGCTTCTGACTTATCAGTTGGGTGAAATGTTTTTATCTGTGCGATCGGTATTATCAGCATGATGTGTTTTATTTCCCGGATCATCAAGACTCATAATGACTTGCAGAGTTATTAATTACCAATTGTCCAGAGAGTCTGGCCAGCTTTTATGAATAAAGTACAATGAGCTTTGCACATGTACGCGATTACCAGATTTTACAAATGCATCATTAAATCAAAATATTCATTCTATTTACCTATGTCAGACGTTCCTGGATATGTTCTAATGTAATTGACTGTAGATAAGTAAATTCTGAAGATAATCAGACAAATCCCGTTGGTTCGCAAAAACTACATGCTGCGTCATTTGTCGGGTTTTCAAGGCGGGATTATCACGGACATCAGCTACACATGTTATAAGTTTTAGCATCCAAACACCAATATGATTCGATTATTCAGGACAAAATCCTTCTGCGATTGACTGTAAAAATTTCTTAACTTCGTGAGGTAGAGGTTGTTTTAGTGAGTGTGTTGCAATGAAAAACGGTGACGAAAATATCATCCAGCAACCATCTGCTCTTCTCCGGATGGTAACTCATCAAAGGGATCGCAAGACAGTTTTTCCGAAAAACATTTTCATGAAGTGACATATAGAATAATGCCCGATACTAAGTATGCAGTTAGAAATTTAATTCAAAATAATATGTTAATCAAGCTTTGTGTCACCAAACATAATCATTTATTTTTTAGACTTTGCATTTCAAGCTTTTCAATTATTATCAAATCAATGGCAATACCTGATACAATTCCAATTACATACATCAAAATGTCCCAGGGATCATACGTCCTGCCAAGAAATTCGACTTCATGAAGTTGTAAGATTTCTGTGATAGTTCCAAGTGCGAATGTGAATATGGCTCCTGTGATTCGGGCTTTATTCACTGTCATGTACTTTCTCAATGATATTTGTAGCAACAAGTAAAGATTAAAGGGTAGCACAATATCAATGAGATAACCATGAATAAAGTAGCTGAATACCCCCTGGTAACCAGAGCCGGTGACAAAATGTAACAATGCTGTAAATACGGAGATTGAAACAATAATGTAAATGCTTTTCTTGTTTTTCATTCTGTTACAAGAATAATTTTAATAGTTATTTTTATCCCAGATATTTTGAACGTTTCTTTTCTTTTGCCATGCTCCACCAGGTGTAGTTAATTAAAGCATTTAACATTCCAGGTATTTTATTTTCAGGTTACCAGGCAAATTAAAGTCAGGTTGTGCTGCTCAGATATACACCTGACCTGTCAGTAACTCCTGTGAGTATGTAAAATACAATAGATTATATCGCGTACTTATATCACGCAATATAGTCATAAAAAACATTAATAAATCATAATATGTCATATCCTGAATTTCAATTATCATTCACAAAATTGCGTCTTTTCTATACGTCCTGCTTCTTTATTTGGTCTAAAAGGTTGTATTTCGTCTGTCGGGCTTTCCATCTCTCCCGGGCAAATCTTTGCATATCTGTTATGGTGTCTTTCTCGTCAATAATTTCTAAACCAAGAAGCGTCTCAATGATGTCCTCCATTGTTACAATACCATCCAAACCACCATATTCATCCACTATAAGTGCGATATGCTCCTTTTTTTCGAGCAGTATTTCCCAGAGGGTAAAAAGTACAATGGCGCAGGGAACAATTACGATGTCTCTCCTGATGTCTCTAAGTTTTAATTCGTGCTGATCCTCTGCCAGTTTTTCAAATACTGTTTGTCTGAACACATAACCCGTTATGTTCTCGTCATTTTCTGAGTAAATAGGGATTCGTGAAAATTTCAGGTAGTCTTTATTTTTCAGGAAGTCAGCAAGAGAAAGATTCTCGTCAGCAACTGCAACTACAACTCTAGGTGTCATTATTTCAGTTACTTTCACATTCTTCAACTTGAGTAAGTTTTGTATGATTTTATATTCTTTCTCTGTAAAAACCCCTTCGTCTGCCCCTATGCTGGCAAGCGCAGCAATTTCTTCCCGGCTTGTTGTTTGTTCCTGCCGATTCCTGGAAATGGCATTGGTTATCAGAGCTGATATAACTACCAGAGGGTAAGTTATCACAATCATAGCATTGATTATACTAGAGGCTGGTCTTGCCAGACTTCTCCAATACCTGGCGCCAATCGTTTTTGGGATGATTTCAGTAAGGACCAAAATCAGGACAGTAAGAATTGCAGATACTACACCAAAGTAATTTTCGCCAAATACCACAACTGCCTGAGCACCAACACCCGCTGCTCCAACTGTATGAGCAACCGTATTCAGCGAAAGTATAGCAGAAAGCGGTTTATCAATGTTGTTCTTGAGTTCTGAAAAGGCTTTTGCCCAGGAGTTTCCGCTCTGCTCCTTAACAATCAATAATGAATTGGGAGTGGAAAGAAGGACGGCTTCCATGATGGAGCAAAGAAATGAAACAAATAATGCCAGGAAAAGGTAGGCTAAAAGAAGTAGCATTTTTGACTGCAAAGATACATTTTTTACCCTATTTAATTGGAGAGTGTCAAAAACTACCAGACATCTTGTAACTCGATCCGGAAGTCTTTTTGCGTACTTTGATATTGTTACCAGTAACAAACTTCTTGCTGGTCGCTGCGGTTCCTGATCACTATTTCATGAGTTATAGAGTAAAGGTGCCAGTTGTGCACTGTATTGTTTATCTCAATAATGGAAAAACATGCAACGAATACTTTTTATAAGTTCATGACAAAGTGCAATGATAAAAATTTCCGGTTGAGAATTTATCAATATGTACTTTTTTCCGGAGTGCTTACCATGTTGATTTGTGAAATATCCATTTTATAGGGCGGGAATTCTTTACCTGCTGTATTCTTTCCTGTTGATATACAACATCGAAACATCGGTCAGCCCTATTGGAGTCCACGCAGGAAGGCTGATTTTTATTTCTTTCTGGTTCGTTTTTGACAGGTATAACCTGACCGAATACAATCTTAACGATCTTTTACTAAATCAACATAATAATACTACGCGTTATGGATTGCAGGGAATCAGCATGTACTGCATTGTCATAATAAACAAAATAGCTGAAAACCCCTTTATATATCTTAACCCATATCAGATCAATATGATCCGGATTATCCTTTTAAATTATAAACTTATTCATGGGATTACCAATCTTTTATCGTGTAAAGCTTAGTCGAAAGGTAACAGACGGAGAATACTGATACTGTGAATCAATATCGGGTATTTGCTAAAAGGATTCTCAACAACCACCCTCGGTGTTTGGGCTGGTTATTTAATCTCATCAGAATTTGAAAAATTCAGTACCTGAGATTCCTTCACGATTTTCCCTTTTAGAGCCAAATATTCATTTGACGACAAACTTTCTATATTCAGTATTTTCCCATTTTTGTCTAACTCGATTTTCCCATAAGCTGGAGTATTATCAAAATTCGACGTCAAACTTGGGTCAATGAGTGGCAAACCTTCAATTGTTGCAGATTGTTGTCCATAGATATAAGGTATCCACCAAAATTTAGAGTAAATAACACCATCAAGTAATGCAACACAACCAGGTGTGCTTTCTATAGCTCTGTCGACAGCTTCTTTTATATTTACTGAACCTGTTGGAATGATTATAATCCAATGAACCATATCTGTTCCTTCAACTCTGCTTTTTCCCCTTACAAAACTTGCTCCTTTCGTTAGATCAACATTTTTTGAAGAAATAAGAGTGAAATCAAGAACACGGTGAGAGCAACCACTCAAAATGAAGGCTGTCAGGCTTAACACAATTAAACTGAATGTTAACTTTTTCATAAAATTGAAATTTAATTTTTACCTACTCATAAAGCTTTTCGGCATCCGCTCCTTACTCTGTTTCAGATTTTCAGGTAATTCTGTATTGTGTTTTAAAATCAATATTTTATTTGTTTATATTTCAAAAGTGATAAACAGGTGAAAGACATGTTGGAAAACAACTATGTCTTTTTTATGCTGCGCAGCAAGCAAATCTTTGCAGAGAAATTTTTTTCCTTCAACACCTCTTTCAATTTTATATATCCATTTGTTGCCATATGCCTCATTCGCATGGGCCCGGCCATCAGATGTTTGTATCCTTCTATTGTCGAAAAGTCTGCGATTTTTGGATAGAATTGTGTATCAGTGCTCTCATTTTTATGACCATTGGTCGGTTTATTGATAAATTGTTATCATCTTGCCTCGTTGAATTCAACGACATAAACATTAATGATGCTGCACTTTATGTACAAAGGACAAACACTTTCAAAACGCGCAGGCAAATGTAAGGATAAAAATTTTGAATTATGCAACAAATAAAATAAATGTTTTTTATTCCGTATGTCCATCCATTCTGCAGCACTGAAATATGCATTTTATTGTTTCATTCCGGTGTTGCATAGCCACATGAGACCAAGTATTACCTTCTGACAGTTTCCACAGCCCCGATTGTTACAGTTATACATGCTCACACAAACAAAAACCGAAATTGTTGAGTGAATAGCCATTCCCGGGGCTGCAGGCTTGTACTTATTAATTTCTCCGGATGACCGGGCTAGGCTTTTCTTCTTTTCCTTTCCATCCTGACCAGTCGCAGTTCCCTGCCGGTTTGCCCGGCTATAGAAGTGTTTTCTTCTGCGCGTCGTATCAGGTACGGAAGTACTGATCTCACCGGCCCATAGGGCATGTATTTTACCACATTGTAACCGGCATGTGCCATATTGAAACTGATATGGTCGCTCATGCCATAGAGTTGGGAAGTCCAGATACGTGGATCGCTTTTGCTTACACCGTGTTTTTCCATCAATTGCATCAGGTGCCGGCAGCTTTCTTCATTGTGTGTGCCATTGAATATGCTTATCCTTTGCAGGTGCTCCACCGAAAATGTAAGTGCGTCGTCATAGGCTTGGTCGGTGGCAGTCTTATCGGGATGAATTGGGGAAGGATAACCCATGCTGGCGGCGCGCCGCCTTTCACGTTCCATGTATGCGCCCCGCACAAACTTGGCACCCAGGAAGAAATTCTTTTTCACGGCCAAGGCATAATCTTTCTGCAACACATCCAACCGGTCGGTGCGATACATCTGGTAGGTGTTGAAAACAATGGCTTTTTCACGGTTATATTTTTCCATCATCGTAAGGGTCACTTTGTCAATGATAGCCTGGAAATGCACATCTTCAGCATCAATCATGATCGGAATATCAAGTCTGGCAGCACGTTCACATAAAGTGTTGACCCTTGTGCGAAAGTTTTCGAATGCAGCGAGTTCTGCGGTATTCAGGGTTTGATCAGAGCCTGCTTTTTCGAGGATGTGTCCCGGGGCAAAGGCAGTGGGTTTAAAAACTGCGATCGGAACATTGGGATCGAATGCGGCAAATTCAATAGTACGGAGAGTTTCCTGCAGCACACCTTCCATGTATGATTCGCTCTTGCCCCCTTCCACAGAATAATCGAGGATGGCTTTTACGTTGAATTTTTCAAGCATCCTCACGGCGGGAATGCATTCCTCTATGGTTTCCCCTCCAACAAACTGCCGGTAAAGGGTAGGTTTTACGATCCACCTCACGGGAAGATACAACCTGATGGCCAGGTGGGCTAAGAAATTACCTGCTGCTACCACGGCAGGACTGGCAATAGTGCGGAACAAAAAGTCTGCACGCCTGAGATCTTTTTCAGTCTTGCCTGAGAAGGCGATCTGGGTATTATTGAAATCAATCATCGGAGCTATTGTTGCATACTGAGAATTATCTGCGAAATTATCCATAATTTTGTTACCTGAAGCTAATATACACGAACGATGCACCATCACGAAACAATTTTTACAGGTAAAGAAGCCAGGAAAGCGCTCAGGAATTTTATTGAAGAATCAGAGGGAAAATATACCGGTGTATACATACTTACTGACACAAATACACGAAAGCATTGCTTTCCATTGCTGACAAGCGGTTTTCAGTTTCCTGAAGGGATGATTGTTCTGGAGATCGAACCGGGTGAGGTCAATAAGAACCTCGATACATGCATCCGACTTTGGAAAGAACTGGCCAGTTATGGTGCGGGTCGCCATTCACTGCTGGTATGCCTGGGTGGCGGAATGGTATGCGATATCGGCGGATTTGTAGCTTCCACCTATCAGCGAGGTATTGATTTCGTTTACATTCCAACCACCCTCCTTTCGCAGGTGGATGCCTCCATAGGAGGGAAGACGGGTGTAAATCTTGGTAAGCTTAAGAATTATGTGGGACTTTATTCACCTCCGAAGAGTGTTTTTATCATGCCTGAGTTTCTGAATACCTTACCGCATGGCGAAATGCTTTCAGGTTACGCAGAAGTTGTGAAACATGCCCTGCTCAGTGATGATAAATATTTTCACCACCTTGCCTGGCAATTTTCCGGCCATGAAGCTGTTACATCCAACCAAGACTGGACGGAAGTGGTGGAACGCTCCGTTAAGATCAAGCACAATGTGGTGAGGTCCGATCCCTTTGAACAGGGCCTGCGCAAGGTATTAAACCTGGGGCACACGGTTGGGCATGCCTTTGAAAGCTATTCCCTTGAAAGAGACGCTTCTCCGTTGTCGCATGGGTTCTCTGTAGCCATGGGACTGATCGTGGAGATAAAACTCTCGGTGCGGTATTGCAGTTTCCCGGAAATCCTGGCCAATGATATCATCGCTTACTTGCTTGCTGTGTTCCCGTTTTACACATTTCTGCCGGAAGAAATACCTGGTATTGCTGCTATCATGGGATTTGACAAAAAAAACAGAGGAGGCCAGGTAAGAATGACCCTCCTCAGGGAACCTGGTGACCTGATCACGGATGTGGTATGCACTGAAGAAGAGATTGAGAAAAGCTTACGTGAATATCTCGCGTTTAGCAAACAGGGTAATATGTTGAAAAGCAAGCTGCCATGATTCGCCTTCGACTATTATCAACGGCAAAGCCAATACATGGAGAGATTCGTTTACCAGCTTCAAAGAGTATCAGCAACCGTTTGCTGATCATGCAGCAACTTTCAGATAACAGGATCACCATCAGTAATTTATCGGAATCAAACGATACCGGGTTGTTGATTTCTTTGCTTGAAAAGGTGAAACATTGCAGGGGGGAAAGTGATCCTGATAGTTTCTGTGTGTTGAATTGTGATAATGCAGGTACGGTCTTTCGCTTTTTAATGGCTTACCTTGCAATGACTGCAGGGCAATGGCTCCTTACCGGATCTGACCGCATGCAACAACGTCCTGTGGATCCCCTCTTCCGGGCATTATCGAATCTTGGCGCTCAGATTTCCTATGCCGGTCGTAACGGTTTTCCACCGGTTAGAATAGTCGGGAAACCGTTAACAGGAGGCAGGATTGCCGTGGATTCCATACAGAGCAGCCAGTTTGTCACTGCCTTGATGATGATTGCTCCGTTGCTTGAAAAAGGACTGCAAATTGAAATGACAGGAATAATAGCTTCTCAGCCTTACATTAAAATGACCCTTGCACTGATGCGTCAGGCCGGGACAGAAATTTTCCAGAATGGCCGATACATAAACATTATACCAGGTATGTACTGTAATACTTCGTTCGATGTGGAGCCCGATTGGAGTGCTGCCTCTTATTGGTATGAGAATGTGGCACTTACGCATGGTTCTGAAATTCTGTTAAGAGGTCTCGCCCGTGAAAGCGTGCAGGGGGATGCTGTACTTACAGATATTTTCGATCAGTTCGGTGTAAGATCTCAACAAACGGAGCATGGTATGCTTATCAGCAGGGTATCCGAACCTCCAGCCAGATTTGATTATAATTTTATTGACTGCCCTGATGTGGTGCCGGCAGTAGCTGCCACCTGTGTTGCATTGAACGTTGAAGCTTTGCTCAGCGGATTGAAAAATCTCAGGATCAAGGAAAGCAACCGCCTTG
>CAYQRU010000072.1:0-19537 GCA_964419945.1 uncultured Bacteroidales bacterium
CCGTGCTATTGACATTTCAAATGATGGCGTGGTTCTTGGAAGTCCGATTCCAAAGTTCTTTGGTGGATTGGACAACACCATACAGTTCATGGATTTTGATTTCAGCCTTGGCCTTACCTACGCCTTTGATTTCGTGGTATACAATGGTTCAAAAGCCGGTTTGAGAGACCAGCGTAACTGGAATAACGAAGCCTATGTGTATGAAAATTACTGGAAAGAACCCGGACAAATAACCGATATACCAAAACCAGTGTGGGGAGATAATGTTTCAAATGGTTCATCTATGGTACAATCGCAAAATGTTGAAAAGGGCGACTTCTTAAAGGTAAGAAATGTCAGTCTTGGATACACCTTGAAGAACAGATACCTGAAAGAGGCCAATATTACCAGTCTGCGTATTTACACCCAATTATTTAATGCATATACCTTTACGGGATATAGCGGCGCAGACCCGGAAATCTCCTCAATGGGTGATACCAATCTGGTTCCTGGTGTTGACAGAAACACTGTTCCGCAGGCAAGAACCATTTCATTCGGAGTAAACATTAATTTCTAACCTTTAAAAAATGCAGAATATGAAAAATATAATGAAAATCATTATCCTGGTATTAGTATTACCGGTGGTTATAAGTTCCTGCTACAAGGAAAATCTGGATCCGGTGCCCAAATTATCAATTTCTGACCTTACTGCTTTTGACACCAGGGACAGAATCGTAGCTCAGGTAAAGGGCATGTATGCTTCATTTAAAGATGGTCAGTATCTTGGTGGACGTTTTCAGGTTTACAACGATATCCGCAGCGATGACTGGCTGAATCTCGGTCAAAATGGTGTAACTGGCCTGATGACATGGAATCATACGGTCACTGCTTCCCAGAATGAAGTGCAGAATTTATGGGGAGCCATTTATGCAGCAGTAAACCGTGTGAACATGTTTCTGGATGGACTGGAAGCCAATGAAACCAAAATTCTTACCTCAAATGTACTCACACAGGAAGAATTCGACAGGTATAAGGGAGAAGCACTTGCTTTAAGAGGAATGGCGTATTTTCATCTGATCCAGCTTTACGCCCAGCCATATAAGAAAGGCCCGCAGAACTGGGGAGCCGTGCTTCGTTTGACAGCACAGAAATCAAGCGCTGATAACAGCAAAGCCAGGGCAACACTCCAGGAAACCTACGACCAGATCCTGAGCGACCTGAACACTGCCGAAGGCCTGCTTCCAACGATTGCTAACGGAACTGCAAATGGCGCCGATTATGTGACCAGGATGCATAAAAACACCGTTGTTGCTCTGAAAACACGTGTTTACCTGCATATGGATAAATGGGCTGAGGTGATTACCGAAGCCAACAAGATTGTGAGCGCAGCCGCTCCATTTACTTCACCCTTAGGTGTTGCTTACCAGCTTTCAGCAACATTTGGCGGAATCTTTTCAAACTACACATCTTCAGAAGCCATCCTTTCGATGCCAATGAGTGGTGCTGAACTACCCGGTACGCAAAATGGACTGGCTCATTATTTTTCGGGTGCCACTGTTGGAAACAATGAATACCCTGTAAATGAACAGAGTGTCATGTGGTCCAGTCCGGTTTTTACAACCTCCGATGCACGTAAGCAATTAACAGTCGTCAGAACCATTGGTGGAACCGATCGGATTTTTATCAATAAATATCCAACTTTCCCCCATACCGACTGGGCTCCTGTGATCCGTTATGCTGAAGTCCTGCTCAATCTTGCTGAAGCAGAAGCAAGGGCAAACGGTGTAAATGCCAGGGCTATCGCTCTTCTCAATGCTGTTTATCTGAGGTCAAATGCAGGAGGCACCCCATACGTTGCCGGTGATTTTGCCAATGTTGATGCTTTTGTTAACAGACTTTTACTCGAAAGAAATATTGAATTTCTTGGCGAAGGAATCCGCAACATGGATACCGGACGGCTTCTGGCATCGCATGCTGCAAAACCGGGAGTAAACGCTGTTAGCCCCAACGATCCTAATTATGTATGGCCCATACCACAAACAGAGTTGAATACAAATCAGTTGATTCAACCTAACTAATTGAAAGTTTTAAGTTGTTTAAACCGCCTCGTTACCGGGGCGGTTTTTTTGTTTTCCTCATTAATAATAGTGTTCTTTCAGCTTTACAGGAGTTGATAATATTTATTAAAGAAACATTTCCAAGGGTTTATTGAGCTAAATGTTAGAGTATATATTAAAAATTTTCTATTTTTTTTTGCCAAAACAACATATTGTATTAAATTCGCCGTCGCTAAGGCAAATTGAACCGGCACTTTTTATACATGGCATTCATTATATATAATATACCTTCATCATGGAAGTCTTATGTTATTTTCGGTTATTCAATCATTTCTAACTAAAATCTTTTAATTATGAGAAAATTTACCTTTTTGCTGGCCTGCATGCTGCTTGTTGTGCAGGCGATGTTCGCACAACGAACGATTACAGGAAGAGTAACAGATTCAGAAGATGGCAAAGGGGTTCCCGGAGTTTCCATTGTTGTGAAAAACACAACAATAGGATCTGCTACTGACGCAAACGGGAATTATACCCTAACTGTCCCCTCAGATGCCACCATCCTAATTTTCAGCTTTATCGGGATGAAAACCCAGGAAGTGACAATTGGAGGGCGTTCTGTAATTAACCTGGTAATGGAACCCGACATGATTGGTATGGAAGAATTTGTGGTAACTGGAGTTGCAGGAGCTACACCCAGGCAAAAGTTAAGTGTTACGGTTGAGCGGGTAGGCACTGAAATCCTGGAAGCAGTACCAGCTACTTCAGCTTCAAGTGCACTACAGGGAAAAATCTCCGGTATCACTGTAGTTCAGGCCAGCGGTAATCCAGGGCAAGGAGCCAATATCAGGCTGAGGGGTTCAACCAACTTGCTTGGAGACTCAAAACCATTGGTCATCATTGACGGAATTATGATGGAAGGAGACCTTGCCGATGTAAATGTTGACGATATCGAAAGCATTGAAGTTGTTAAAGGCGCCGCAGCATCAGCCCTATATGGTTCGCGCGCAGGTTCCGGTGTAATTGCTATCCGTACTAAGCGAGGCAACACTGCCAAGGAAGGCACCACCTCTATCAGGATCAGGAATGAGTTTGGGTATTCTAACCTGGTAAAAAAAGTTGACCTATCTAATCATCATGCTTATGATCTTGCCGCAGATTGGCAGAGCTTTCCTGATTTTACCAAATATGCAGGTATTACATACCCGCAAGGTTATACTGGAGGAAGAGATGGGCGGATTGAAGGAAACAAGAGTGTTTCTTTCGACGGTTATGCCGATAACCCATACACACGCTTGTACGACCACCAGGATAGACTCTTCCAGAGTGGAACATTTTACACCAACTATATTGGTGTGGCCCACAATGCCGGCAAAACGAGCATCTTTACCTCGTTTGAAAACTCGAATAACTCAGGTATTGTTTGGAACACCAAAGGTTCGAAAAGGCAAAACTTCCGTTTGAATGCCGACCATTGGATGGGTGATAAGATTTCGATTTCATCCAGTTCATTTGTTGCACAAACCAAAGTGGATGTGGCAGACGGCCGTTTCACCGATGGTTGGGGAGGCGGACAAGGATCAGCATTTTTTGATATGCTCTTTTTTGAACCTGATATTGATTTAGAAATGGATGCACCAGTCGGCTTTCTATTACCGAAATATTATATTCACCCCAATCATTTCCAGATTGATAACGGTAACCCCTTGCATGCCCTTTACTATCAGGAAAGAAACCTCGAACGTAAAATGCTGATGCAAAGTTTCCAGGGTAATTATTTTGCAACCGATTGGCTTAATTTTAATGCAACATACAGCATTGAGAGGATCAATACAATCAACGAAAATTACAGGCCAAAGGGTTTCAATACCTCACAGCAGGTAACTGACGGTGGTATCTACAAGTACGCAGAAGAACAGTTAAGTCAGAATTACAGCTTTACTGCAAACATGAATAAAGAATTTGGTGAACTGGCAACAAGAAGCAAACTCAGTTATCTTTATGAAAGTTACCATTCAAACTTCTTCTCTGTAAATGCATCGGACCTTGTTGTATCAAGGGTAAGATCCCTTGCAGCTATATCAGGAAGTAAATACCATGCGCTGGACTCCGAAGAAATTGACATCAGCTCGCGTAACTTTTTTGCTATCTTTGATGCTGATTACAGAGACCGTTACATCATCTCTGTTTTATTCAGGATGGACGGATCATCACTCTTTGGTGAAAATGAAAGGTGGAACCCTTATTACAGAATCTCAGGGGCCTATCGCATTTCAGAAGAAATTGACATTCCAGGATTTCAGGAATTAAAGCTCAGGGCAGCCCTGGGAACCTCAGGTCAGCGTCCTGGTTTCCATTACCAATATGAAACCTTTTCAATTTCACAAGGAAGTTTCTCACCTCTTGCACTTGGAAATGTTGACCTTAAACCAAGTGAAACAAAAGAATTGGAAATTGGTTTAAATGCTGAATTCCTTGACATTTTTGACCTTGAAGTAACCTATGCCGATATTGTTACACAGGGAGCGTTCCTTAATGTCCCATTGCCTGCTGCAACCGGTTACCGCGAACAATGGCAGAATGCAGCTGACATTGCCGCTAAGTCGTTTGAATTCTCACTCGGAGTAATACCCATTAATAAGCCTGACTTCCAATGGAGAATGAACTTCGTGTTCGACAAAATAAGCCAGGAGATTACCCGACTTGATGCTCCTCCTTTCAGGGTTGGACCTACCATCAATGATTTGCAGGTTTTTTATATTAAAGAAGACGAACCTTTCGGTATGATGTATGGTGGTGAATGGGTAAGAACACTGGAAGAAATGAGCGCACAGCTTACTCCCGGGGATAACATCAACAATTATGTTGTTAACAGCGACGGATATGTGATAAGAAAAGGAACTGAAGGAACTGTTCATGAATCTGCCATCAGGTTACTGGATGAAAATGGCAAGGAAGCGTTTGTAAGAATAGCCGATATGAATCCTGATTTCAATCTTTCATTGATGAACTCTTTCAATTTTAAGAATATTAATTTCAACATGCTTTGGCATTTGAAACAGGGCGGAGATGTTTATAATCAGACAAAGCAATGGCTTTATCGCGACGAACGTCATGGTGATTTCGATCAGGCTGGCAAACCTGAAAATCAAAAGAAAGTTGCTTCATATTACCAGACCTTCTACCGCGTAAACGATCCCAATAGTTACTTTGTTGAGGATGGAACTTACCTTAAACTTCGGGAAGCGTCATTATACTATTCATTCAATAAGCAACAGCTTTCCAAGGCCAAATTAGGATTTATCAGCGGAGTGAAATTCGGTGTCATTGGCAGGAATCTTCTCACTTTCAGCAATTATTCCGGTTGGGATCCTGAAGTTTCGCAGGTTGATTACGCGAATTCCAATTCAACCAACTATTACATTGATATGTTCAATTATCCGAACTATCGTACAGTAACCTTTTCACTGGAGGTCAATTTTTAAGATTGATAATATAAAAATCTATTAATTATGAAAAAATACATCAATAATATAGTAATCGTCGCAATGCTGATTCTATTTGGAATACATACAGGTTGCGAAAAACTTGAGGTGGAAAATCCCAACGAGCCTAACCTCAAAGATGTACTCGCCTCCCCCGATGACGTAAGAGGATTGGTACAGTCATCGTTCCTTGCCTACTGGCAAGCCATTAAGAATTATAACATCGGCATGACAGCTCATGTTGCTGCCGATCATACCACTGTAAGCTGGGGAAATTTTGGATGGCGTGATAATTCATCCGAACCCAGAAACGAATGGAACAACGACCCTTCTTACATTGATGCCGATATGACCCAGGAGGTCTATTATCCGCTATACAGCACAATTACCACTGCAAATTATGCACTTACGGCAATTCTTGTCAATGAAATGGAAATTGGATTAGATGGCGTCGATAATCCTATGGTTGAAGCTACTGCATACTTAATTCGCGGTTTATCCTTTGGTCAGCTTGGCTTAACCTTTGACCAGGCAATGCTTCCTTATCATGACAGCGACCTTGCCACTCTTGAATTCAAACCCTGGAATGAAGTCATAGAGGCTGCTGTTGAAGAGCTTCAGAAAGCTATTGCAATTTGTCAGGCTAACGAGTTTGTATGGGGATCAGGTGCTATTAATGGCATATCAGTTACTAACACCTATATTGCGCAGCTTGCCAATTCATATGCCGCCCGCTTTCTTACCCTGGGTGCAAGAACAAAAGCTCAGAACGATGATATGAGTTGGTCAACGAAATTCTCATGGAACGATGTTTTGAGTTTTACCAACAACGGACTAACATCTGACTTTGCTCCTGAGGGCCAGGGTTTGCCATGGGATGGTGGAAACTGGTATGACCTGAATATTAAGTATTTAAGGCAATCAGGATGGGGACGAGCCGACTGCCGCGTTGTAAACCTGCTTGATCCTGCATATCCGGTAAGGTATCCCACTAACGAACTTGGTTTGGCTACAGCACCCCCTCAGGTGCATGCAGGCTTAAGTCCGGGTGAAGCCCAATCAATTGATGGGCGTTTTACAAAGGATTTTGAATTTCTTCCATCAAATGACTTCCGTCCTGAAAGGGGTGGATGGCATTTCTCACATTACAGGCATAGCCGCTATGACTTTCCTGCAACAACTTCTGATGAAGGACTATACATGGGTGAATCACGTGGCCCGCTGCGTGAACTCAGAGCTTACGACAACGAGTTAATGAAAGCTGAAGCTATGGCACGAACAGGTAATGTGGGTGGTGCTGCAGCAATTTTGAATGATGCTGCTAATCCAAGGAAAAGTCGTGGAAATATGCCAGATGTTGCTGCGAATCTTGATGCTGTACTGAGCGGAATTTTCTACGAAAGGTATATCGAGCTATTCCACAATGGATACCTGATCTCGTTCTGCGATATGAGAAGGACCGATCAACTGCAACAGGGCACTCCTTTGCATTATCCTGTTCCGGGTAAAGAATTGCTTGCACTTGGCCTGGAAATTTATACTTTTGGTGGTTACAACAATGCTGACGGTATAAATACCTCCAATGGCGGTGACTGGATCAAACCATTTTATCACTTCAATAAGTAAGTATCAACATTCACATAAATTTAAAAGCATTTACAATGAAAATAAAAATATTAAATATTCTGAGTGTAATGCTCCTTGGCATGTTGCTCATGTTTTCTTCCTGCGAAGAAAAAGATGATTACGATTACAACGCCATAGAACCCATTATCACTTCAATTGTGGGGGCTCCTATGGTTGCTGCTCATGGTCTGCAGGAATTTCCTACCAGATACCATGTTGCTCATCGCGGTGGCTCAACGTTTAATTGGACTGTTACCTCACCGGCAGGCAATGCCATAATTGTAAAGGATTCAACTTACGAGAGCATCGTTTATATCACATTCCCGCAATCAAGTGATACAGCAGATGCAACTATCACTGTGATTGAAACTACTATGGGTGGAAAGGTAAGTCCCGCTTTCTCACGCAATATTGTTTTAACACCATTCTGTCCATACGATATGGATGCCCTTGCAGGCGAATGGACCGGAACATCCGTGGATCATGATCCAGTGTTGGTTGCTTCAGCTACTGCAAATCTCAACGAACTAAATATTACAGGACTTGCAGGCTTTGTAAACTTTGCATGGGGCGAGAATTGGACTAATGGAAATGGATCATGCATACTGGAATTCAGTTGTGGCAATTTAATTGATATTGCACCCCAATGGATAGGGGATAGTGATTATCCCGATGTATATGGAATTATCGGAGGTGGAACATACGACCCTGTAAATGAGACAATCAGCCTTTCTTATGAGGTTTTCTACTCCTGGACCGGAACTGGTGGATCCAGTGCGGGTGTAATTGAAACGGTATTGTCACGTAGTGGAGAAGTAATCAGTCAAAAAGTGAATTCACAAATTGGCGATAAAATTCCTTAATTCTTTTGCACTATAAATGAATAAAGGCTGTCTTAAAAAGGCGGCCTTTGTTCTTAATGCAAGTATCAAGTCCTTTAAACGATAACTGTCTTTACCGTTAAAAATGGGTTATTATGAATTCTATACCAAATGCTTTTACTCAGGAGGATTGTCTTTTCATAATCTTGCTTGTTTTGACCTCACTCTCAGGGTGTTCGCCTGATCATGGCAAAGATTTAACCGGCACATGGGAAATGACAGCCTACCGGATCAATCAAATTAGTGAGGATGAAGGCATTGAACTGATCTGGACATTTGCTGACAATGGTGAATTTCATCAGGTCATCAGATATCCTGACCAGGAAGTAAGTGAAACTGCCCGGTGGTCAATCAGTGGTGACTCACTTATCATTATCAACTATGTTGAGAAAAAAAAACAGGTTGAATGGAAAGTTGTCAGGCTCGATAAATTAATACTTGAGGTTGAGCATTTCACACCTGGATTTTTTGTTGAACGCGGGTTCATTAACAAAAACAACGCCCTATTGCCACTTAACAAAAAATAGCTTTGGTTTGCAGACAGAGTCCAGTCTTATTGCTAGAAAACAAAACACTGAACAATTATGAAAATAACAAACTCAATTTTAACCGTACTCATTGCATTTTCAGTACAGGGATTCGTGCTTTCCCAGGAACCCTGTAAAGTACTTACTGCGGAAATTTCTGACAATTATGATGGTCCGTGCAAAAAAGGCCTCGCTCATGGCGAAGGTAATGCCTGGGGAGTTGACTCTTATTCCGGTCGTTTCCGTGAAGGTGTTCCTGATGGGTTCGGCAAGTACAGTTGGGCAAATGGAGATGTTTATGAAGGGCAATGGAAACTAGGAAAAAGGAATGGGAAAGGTACATTGAAGTTCGAAAAGGAAGGGAAACGAATGGAACTTGCGGGTATTTGGCAGGACAATGAGTACATGAGAAGTGAAAAAGTTGCAGCATACACTCTTGGTCATATCCTAAACGTTGAACGCTACAGCATACGCCGCACAGGTGATGGTAGCATGATAATTTTAACCACCTACGAACAGAACCGAGTGAACTCTAAACCGCAGAATCTCCTATTTCAGCTTGATACTGGATCCAGCATACTTCGTGGGCAATCAATTGGTTATGAGGGTGTAATCTTTCCGGCTGAAGTGAAGATTACTTATAATGTTGCGGATAAATTAGGGCAAGGTGCTGTGGTAAGGGTAAGACTTGAAGTTACTATAAATGAGCCGGGAACATGGGAGATCAGGATTTACAATTAAGCATTCCTGAGCAGTCAACTTTGTGGAAGTTCTATTACTTTAAGCATACTCATTAGTGAGTCAACCAGCAATATATATTCATCTTTGTACTTTGCTTTAACCGGCTCTGCCGGAGGAGATTTAACCTTTAGCGGATTAACAGCTTTGCCATTCTCGTAAAACCGGAAATCCAGGTGCGGGCCGGTTGATGTACCGGTACTTCCCACATAACCAATCACCTGCCCCTGTTTTACTCTTACCCCCTCCCTGATTCCTTTACCATATTTTGAAAGATGCAGGTACTGAGTCTTGTGAACACTGTTATGGACAATTTCCACCATATTACCCGCGGCTCCCTTATATCTTGCCAAAGTCACCTTACCATCCCCGATTGCCATTACGGGGGTGCCTGACGGTGCGGCATAATCTACTCCATGGTGAGGACGGTAAACACGATGCACCGGATGCAACCTGCGATGTGAAAAATGCGATGAAATACGGGAAAATTGCAGCGGTGCCTTTAGAAAGGATCTCCTCAAACTGTTGGCTTGCTCATCAAAATAATCGCCAGCTTCGTCCTGCTCAAAATAAAAAGCATAAAATTTACTACCTGAGTGATTGAAAACAGAAGCGAGAATCTTTCCGATACCAATTCGTTGTCCTTCCACGTATAACTCTTCGAAAATCACCTTGTAGTTATCGCCCCGCTGAATTCCAAAAAAATCAATGGTCCAGGCATAAATATTTGAAAGTTCAAGGGCAAGCTGAGGATCATTGCTTTTGGCGATCATTGCATTCCACAAAGAAGATTCAATGGTCCCGGTTGTTTCTTTGATCCGGCGTTCAACTTCCTTCTCTTCTGTGTATACATGGATTGAATCTCCAAGATCAAACACCACATAAGAGGTAGCAGATTCTTCATAGATGAAATATTTGACTGTTTGCATCGAATCGTTAAGGCAAAGAACTGAGAAATTCTGTCCGGCTTTGATTCTGCGAAGATCGAACACGCCCCGCGAACGTTGTGCGAGTTGATGAATATCGGACGCGCTGACATTATAGCGATTTAATATGTTCGACAGAGTTTCGCGTGGCAGCACAACGCCTTCATACAACACCAGCGAATCAACCGGAATACCGTACTTGGTAAGAGGTTCCGGATCGTATAATACTTCCTGGTCTTCTGTATCGATCTGACGATCATAATAACGACAAACTATTACAAATAAAATACTTGTTACCAGGAGGAAAGCAACAATAATATAATGTTTTCTGGTCATATTCTTTTTTGTAGCAAATCAATAATAAACCTGGCAGGTTGCAGCAACATACCAGGTATCATAATATGGCTTGAAAACTATTTAACGTATTTCTCTGAGAATTCTTTTCCAGCCCTGAAGCAACTGATGTTTACATCAACAACTTCCTGCCCTTTGCGGCTGAATATTTTTGTGATGGCTTCCTCAAATTTTTCTGCTTCAATGCCCAGGTATGGCGATGCTGCCCCGAGAATTACCATATTTGCTGAGCGTGACGAACCAAGATCTTTGGCGATCTGGTCGGCATCCAGCGCAATCTGGCGGGGCAGTCTGTGAATTTCTTCCAACACTTTTTCGAGTGGCGGGTAGTTTGGAATATTCACGTAAGGGGTTATATTGGTGATGAGCCAACCTTCAGGAGACAACATGGGCAGATAACGCAGTGATTCCATAGGTTCTACTGATATGATCATGTCAGCTTTTCCCTTGGGGATCAGGTCGCTGGCAATCTCTTTATCTGAAATACGCAGGTTCGATTGCACATCGCCTCCCCGCTGGCTCATGCCATGCACTTCGGCCTGTTTTAAATGCAGACCCATGTCGAGAGCTGCCATACCAATCGTAGCAGCTATTGACAGGATACCTTGTCCACCAACGCCTGCCAGGATAATGTCTTTTTTCATAATTATGATTTTGATGAGTGTTTTTCTGTAATTCTGTGATTAAGTTTTGAACAGTAACGCTGTCAGATAATATGAGCCGACAGGCATGAACAAAGTTTTGGGTCAAATCTATGATTTCCGCTTCTCCTTCAACTTCTTGGTTGCTGTTACAATGCATTCGCGGCGCGGAATAATTACCGATACGCCTTCGTAGGCCAGCTCCTGTTTCATGATCCGCAGATTTTCATCATGATTTTTTGGAATGGGGTTTAAAACATAAAGATGCTCTTTTTCTACACCCAGCGCCAGGCAAATGTCTTCAATTTTGCCAAGTGCAGCCGAGGGTTGTCCACCAGTCATGGCTGTTGTAGCGTTATCAAGAACGAAAACCGTGATGGGTGACTTATCTATCACTGCGTCGAGCAGGCCTGTCATACCTGAATGGGTAAAAGTAGAATCACCAATTACTGCAACTGAAGGAGTCAATCCTGCATCGGCTGCACCTTTTGCCATAGTGATCGAGGCACCCATGTCAACACAGGAGTTAATTGCATCAAAGGGTTCGAGCGCACCCAGTGTATAACAGCCAATATCAGAGAACACACGTCCTTTTCCATATTCAGCAATGGCTTCATTCAGGGCATTATATGAGTATACATGCGGACAACCTTTGCAGAGCGACGGAGGGCGTGGTGCAACTACCGCTGGTATTGGATTTCCCCACTCATCTTTCATATTCAGGGCAACAGCAACAATATTCGGATTCAGTTCACCATCGCGGGGAACAGTTCCATCAAGCCGTCCCTTGATTTGTTTTCCATGATTTAACAATCCCCGCAATGATTCTTCAAGAAAAGGGTACCCATCTTCGAGTAAAAGTATTGATTCACATTCATCATAGATTTTGCGAATCAGTTGAGCAGGAGCGGGGTACTGCCCGATTTTCAGCACAGGAAAGGGAACTTTGCGGTCGGGGTAATTTTCGTACAAATAATTATACCCCAGTCCACAGGTAATAATACCCATGCTTTTATCCGGCCCATCTGTATATTTGTTGAATGCCGATTTCGATGATTCTTCTTCAAATTTAGCCTGTTGCTGCAATAGCCTTTTGTATTGGCGTCTTGCATTTGCAGGCAGCAGGATAAACTGCTTAAGGTTTTCGGGAATTTTCACTGCATTTTGTTCTCTCTTACCATTGAGTAATACTCCTGCCCTTGAATGTGCAAGCCGTGTTGTGATCCTTACCAGTACCGGAATACTGTATTTCTCAGAAAGGTCGAAGCCGTAATGCACCATATCATATGCTTCCTGCTGGCTGGCAGGTTCCAGCACCGGGATCATGGCAAATTTCCCATAGAACCTGGAGTCCTGTTCGTTTTGGGATGAGTGCATCGAAGGGTCATCGGCAGCCAGCACCACCAGGCCTCCATTGGCGCCGGTGATAGCAGAATTGATAAAAGCATCGGCAGCCACATTCAGCCCAACATGTTTCATGCAGACCATGGCGCGTTTTCCGGCATACGACATTCCAAGGGCACCTTCCATGGCAGTTTTCTCGTTGGCAGCCCAGCAAGCACGAATGTTTTTTTGTTTTGCCTCTTTGGATGCGGCAACATATTCGGTAATTTCGGTTGAAGGAGTTCCGGGATAGGCATAGATTCCGGAAATGCCGGCATCTATGCCGGCCTGGGCAATGGCCTCATCTCCGAGTAACAGCATTTTGTTCATAGGATAGTATTTTTTTGAGGGTGTCGGATAAATTTGTCTGGTTGAATATTGTATCACACTGAAAACCAATGATGTTCAAATCATTGAAATGCCGTTTACAAAACTATAAAAAAAAGAAACGCTCAAGCGGTTTCCCGACTATACAGAATAACTCTAAATAGAGACTGGCTAAACGAAGTTGGTGATTGGGTTGTTGAGGGTTATCGCCTGTCGTTGGGTAATCAAGATGTTTACAATTGTTTGCAGATGTCTGGCGGTTGATTTTTACTTAGTCTCCGGGTCAGGCTCATTCATGATAAATTTATCCTTCTGGTCTGATCCCAATGAATAGTTTTTTGATTTTGCCCGGTAGGGTTCCATGAAATCGCTCACCATTGATTTATATTCTTCCTGTGGATTGAAAAAAGCAACTTCATTGTATAAATCTGCTACGGTTCGGGTCAATCGCTCATGAGCAAGCTGACAATAATCCGGATTGTTATCAATGAGCAGGCAATTGCGGTTACTTTTCATTGCAGCTATCCCGGTAGAACCACTTCCACCAAAGGGATCAAGCACAAGGCTTTTTTCGCGTGAAAGCAGTTTTATGAAAAATGCAGGCAGCTCGACCGGAAAAACAGCCGGATGACCCATATTTTTTCCAACTAAAGGAATGGTCAATACATTGGTAGGAAGAACCATTTTCTTTCCTACCCATTTTGAAATATCTCTTCCAAAACCACTGTCATTCACCGAATTATGTCTGGATGTGTCGTTTTCGCCCAACTTGCCAAGCCGTTTATTCACCCAATCGCCTACCGGAACAGCCACTGCCTGCTGATCCATAAAGGGATTAGTAGTTTTAGCAAGATGGAAACAATACTCCCAACCATCTCTCAGTCGTGTGGGCCAAAATCCGGGCATTGGGTTGGGTTTATTCCAGATGTAATCGTCAATACAAAACCAGCCGGCACTTATAAGTTTATCAATAGTATTCCATACATATCTGTGTCGAACTCCATCTACTACCTTGTCTTTGATATTAATTACCAGGCTGCCATCCTCTTTTAGTGATTCCCAGAACGATTCGTGAAATGACAGGAACCAATCAGCAAATTTTTCCGGTGCTATACTGTCGTAATGTTTTTTGCGTGCATCAGCATAGGGCGGCGAAGTAACAATCAAATCGGCAGAATTTTCGAACTCGCATAAAACAGTCCTGCTGTCTCCGCAAAGGATCAGGCATTTGTTCAAATGCTCTTCGGGATTATATTTATTTGCCTGAGTCAATGGTAAAGTTTAGAAATTTAATTTGATCAATCTTATCGTTATGATCCAGCAGATCGAGCTTTCTGAGTTCTTCAACCAACAACAAAGAACACTCCTTTTTAAAACTTAATGTCATGAAGGGCAGATAGTTCGAAATCTGGTTGATGGCACTTTTGTAAATTTCGATTGCATCAAGCCCTGTTATATATGGAAAGATAAAGCCCGGACCCCAAAACTCACAATTGAGTGATAGCGGTTTCCCACTTTTATCCGCTTTGATAGCCCTGTCATCATATCCTTTGAGTTTTCCTTTTGGAGGAGTTGCGATTCCTATCACACATAAATATGGGCGATTCAGATTTTTCTCGTTCTTTGCTTCATTCTCAAGGCGTCTGACAACTCCGCCAATATCCTGCCCACCAACAGTGTCTTTCGATTTTTTCACTGACATATAAATCCGCAATCCTTTGTCGAAACCAATGGTTTCTATATCAGCAACTATATCACCCTCTCTCGACCCGTCAAAAACCTGCCATGATTTTCGCATAAACTCCAAAATCAGATATTGGTAGAATATGCCAATTGTCATTCGATGTCTTTGCATTTCGTAGCTTACGGCATCCAGTTCAAATATCTCTTCAGCCTTGAGTTGTCCCAGAAAATAGGGTGTTAGTATGGGATCACTCCTTTCTTTTAAATGCCTGATGGTAGAGTTAACAAGGCTTTCCGGAGACTCCTGATAAGGCCGGAAATCTCCCTTTTTATTTTTAAGGCATCTTTTGAAAGCCAGATCAACAGATTCTTCAAGATCAGGCAATGCGATTGGCGGATGCTTTCGTGGAAACAAAAAATTGGCTGCAAGTAAGGATTGCCCCTCACGTGGGTAAGGTTGAAGAGTTATTTTCTGGGTAGCGCTTATTGCCATGAAGAATTTCTCTCAGAATTAGTTCTGGCAAACATACACAAAAAAACGATAAGCAGGTTTTTCAACGATTCATCACAATTATTCTCAGTGATTGGAAAAAAATGCTCACTTTTGAACAATCAAATTCATGCAGTAGACTTACTTGTCAGTTAAATACCATCTAATCAAATACTTTCTGATGAAAACAAGAATTCTATTTTTCGCTTTGCTTTTTCCAGCCCTGGTTAGCTATGCCCAAAATGGCAGGGACAACGATTTTGATGTGATCCATTATGAGATCAGGCTCGATGTGCTGGATTTTTCTGCCAAAATTATTCATGGCCATACCACGGTTACATTTTGTCCGGCCACCATTGAGTTCAACACCATAAACCTCGAATTGCGTAAACTTACAGTTGACTCTGTTTGTTTTGACAACCAACCCGTTACCAATTTTACACATGCCGGGAACGACCTGCAAATAATCCTTCCCGCAACTATTTCTCCTGGCGATACAGCAGCAGTCAGCATTTTCTATCAGGGGGTGCCGCACAGCGAATCCTGGGGAGGTTTTCATTTCAGCGGGCAGTATGCTTTTAATCTGGGTGTCGGCTTTGTTTCAAAACCACCCAATCTTGGCAAAGCATGGTTTCCGTGCAAGGATGATTTCTTCGACAGGGCGTTGTATGATTTCCATATCCGCGTAAGCGACAATAACAAAGCTGTTTGCGGCGGTCTTCTGCAATCTGTTACTACCCATGGCGACGGCACGCAAACTTTTCACTGGAAAATGGATTTTACGATACCAACTTATCTGGCTTCGGTTGCTGTGGGCGATTATGTGGAAGTGTGTGATACTTTTTCAGGAATGAACCGCGATATTCCCATTTCCATACATGTCAGGCCTGCTGACCAGTGGAAAGTAGCCGGCTCGTTTGCAAACCTGCATACCATCATGGCCAATCTCGAAAACAGGTTCGGACCTTATCCTTTTGAGCGCATTGGCTATACCGGAACTGCACTGGGAGCTATGGAACACGCCGGAAACATCTCCTATCCAAACGGCAGCATTGATAATACGCTGAACAGTGAATGGCTCTACACACACGAAATTTCCCATATGTGGTTTGGAAATAAAGTTACATGTGCCGGACCCGGTGAGATGTGGCTGAACGAAGGCTGGGCTGTATGGACGGAATTGTTGTACCGGGAAGATCTTTATAACCGCGAAACTGCCTTAACAGCACAGCGCAGCAAGCACAGGGAAATCCTGCAAAAACTGCATACTCCGTTGGGTGATGGAGGTTACTACCCGCTTTATAATATTCCGGTGGAGATTGTTTATGGTGAAACGGTTTATCAGAAAGGCGGCCTCGTGGTTCAAACCCTGAGGAATTACCTGGGTGACGAACTTTTTTTTCCGGCCATCAGAGCCTATCTTAATAATTTTGCTTTCAGCCACGCTACAACTTTTAACCTCAGAGATGCACTCTCGCTACATTCCGGAGTTGATCTGACCGCGTTTTTCGATTCCTGGGTTTTCCAGCCCGGCTTTCCTCATTTTGCGATTGATTCATTTACAGTTGCTGAACAGGGAGTTGAGGTGTTCGTACGCCAGAAAGGTAAAGGCCGTGATTTTATTGGCGATGCCAATATTGTTGAGATCACTTTTATGAACCACAACCAGGAAATTTTTTCCGACACCATGCGCTTCGACGGAGTTTCCGGAAGTAAAGTTTTTCAACCTCCTTTTGAACCTGCCCTTGTGATGTTGGATTACAACGACAAAATCTGTGATGCAACCACCGACCAGACGAAATTAATAGCAACAACCGGAACCCACAGTTTTTCAGACCTGTTGTGTAAGTTGGTGGTCAATGCTGCTCCCGACACTGCTTTTGTCAGGCTCACTCATCATTGGGTTCCGCCCGACCCGCTGAAAAATCCCCAGCAGGGTTTGATCCTTTCGCCATATCGCTATTGGAGTGTTGATGGCATTATCCCAGCGGGTTTTGATTCTGAAATACATTTCACCTATATGGTTTCGGGTTATATTGATAACACACTGATAACCAATACGGCCGACTCTCTTTTTATTCTTTACAGACCCAACCCGGGTTATGAGTGGCAATCTGTGTCGTTTACACGGGCCGGAACCTGGCAGGCCGGAGTGTTCAAACTCGACACCCTGAGACTTGGTGAATACACATTGGCTAAAGCCGATGCAACTTTTGTCGGTAACCGGCAATCCTTGCACAATTCCTCAAAAAATCTGAAATGTTATCCCAACCCAGGCTATGGAACCATCTCCATTGAATGGGAACCCGTTAAAGCCAACCGGATCGAAATATCTGGTATGGATGGCAAAATGATAAAAAGCCTTCCAACCCTGAATTATCAAAATTCTCTGGAAGTAAATACCCGAAATCTTAGCCCGGGTGTTTACGGAGTTATCCTCTTTTCAGAATCGAATGAACCGGTGGCAGCAACAAAAATGGTTGTAACAGCAAATGAGTAGCCTTGGTAAATTATATCAAAATGTTTGAGATATATCGTCCCTACGGGACTTAAAAGCCGGGGCAAATATGTGTTCTATTGATATGAAGGCCCTAACAGAATGGTCCCATTAGGGACTAAATATCGGTAGAAGTAAAATTATGGGGATTGTTATGTTGTCCCGGAGGCACGAAATAGAATTTTTGTCAGTCAATAGTAAAAGAGAAGCAATGCACAACTATCTTCAACCCCTTTCCGAAATGTTTCTTCAGGCCACCAACCCTGCCGATGCGGTTTTTATGAAGAAATACATGCTGAACCAGTTTGAATATTTTGGAATCCGATCTCCAAAACAACGGGAGATCAGGCGTAAGTTTCTGAACATTTATGGTCTTCCCGGTACTTCTGAAATTGCTTCGTTGTTAAAGGAACTATGGCAGCAACCTGAAAGGGAATATCAGTATTTTGGAGTTGATCTCAGTGAGAGAATGCTCAGAAAATTGGATGAAAGCGCTATAGAAGTGATTGAATTCATGATAGTTACCAAATCCTGGTGGGATACAGTGGATTGGGTGGCCAGCCATCATGCAGGCATGTTTCTGAAGAAATACCCCGGTTTGATTAATGACACCACTGAAACCTGGATGTCATCAGGAAATATCTGGCTGCAACGCACTGCTTTATTGTATCAGTTGAAGTACAAGAAAGAGACAGATGAGGATTTGCTCTATTCCTTTATTCTGCGCTTAAAGGATAGCCGGGAATTTTATATTCGTAAAGCCATTGGATGGGCCTTGCGGGAGTATTCAAAAATCTCACCGGCAAGCGTTATGAAGTTTGTTGAAAACAATAATTTGTCAGGACTTAGCCATCGAGAAGCATTAAAATGGATCGAACGAAAAAGATCACATGAATAAAATACAAACCATTCCGGTACGTACATGGTACCTTGAGATGAGAACTCCCCCTGAAGAATCCCCGCAGGATGAGTTTTCGTATGAGGTATCTATTGTTAGGGCAGTAAGGACTACTGTGGCTTTTTACCAGTTTCTTTACACCCAGGTTGGTAAAGGTTATTCCTGGTACAATCGTTTACTGATGTTCGAAAATGAACTTGTCAAGATTATTCATGACGACAGTGTTGAACTTTATGTGCTTTGGGTACATGGAGTTCCGGCGGGATTTGTGGAGCTCGACCTGAGAAAAGCAGGGGAGGCTGAAATTGTCTACTTTGGCATCATGCCTGAATTTCGTGGCAGAGGATTGGGGCCACGCTTCCTTCGTTGGGCAGTCCATAAAGCATGGTCAGTTCATCCAACCCGTGTCTGGTTGCACACATGCGAGTTAGATGACAAGGCAGCCATGCCAATGTACATGAAAGCAGGGTTCAGGCAATATGATGAAAAAATGGAGATGCAGCATATTTTGCCTGAGGAGGTTCAGACAATAGAATAAGGTTTTAAAAAAGGTAGTTCAACCCGATATATAAACCGCTTTTACCATCCCTTTTGTCGAATGGCCGGCCGTAATCCACGGCCACAATAAAATTCTCATTCAGCACAATCCGCAATCCTGCACCGAGGGTTGCATGGATAGATTCTTCATCACCGGCAAAAAAATCTGGTTTATCGGCAGGTATACTGCTTTCAATCTTTTTGAGTACGGTTCCGGCATCTACAAAGGTGTTCAAACCCAAATAAAGGTTCTGACTAAACACAACGGTACGGTAAAATTTCCAGCGGAATTCGGCATTTCCAAAGGCCATTGCATCGCCAACTACACGGTTGCGCAACATGCCACGCACGGTTTTCGATCCACCCAGGCCATCGGTATTCGATGAGTTGCTGAATGAATTGATCATGTACGGTTGCATGTAAAAAGGCACCGTTCCGGCAATGGTTCCCTGATAGTTGAGGCGGTAGGCAAACGAAAGTTTTTCTTTTACCAGGGTGAAGTACTGCCGGT
>CAYQRU010000073.1:0-19533 GCA_964419945.1 uncultured Bacteroidales bacterium
GCAATGAGTTGCGGAAGGCTTACAATTGGTGCATTATCGTAGGTGACAATTCTGCCGTCAAAATAAAAGGACGAAAACGGACTCTGGCTTAGCTCCCTGAAATCCTCTCCGAAATAAAGACAATGACTATACACATTGCTAGCTGTAACAGGAGTAGTGCCAATAGCTACCTTCGAAAATCTCAGGGTGAAAATGACAGTATTATCTGGTAGGTTAATTCCTGGCAACACGATTTTAAACCATGAAATGGATATCTCGCCTGGATTACCAGTATAGTAATCCATAGCAATGGTATCATTCAATCCCGGATTTAGTATTACTGATGTAGCCATTGCAATTTCAGGGTCATAGAATAACTTTAACTGACCACTGCCTATATTGCTGAAATTCATTACCGTTACAGGTACATCAATAATTTGTTGATCGGTTCTCACCGTCCCGATTGTGGTTAGCGGTGCGTTTTGAGCCTGTAACTGAGTCAGCCAGGTGATGAACAGAATGGAGATGATAAGTATAATTCTTTTCATGTTTTAATTTTTTATGGATTGCCTGTTTTATACTATGTTAATAAGATAAGGAAAAGAAATATTTTGAAACAGATTTTATTGCTTGATGAGCTTAAACGTCAATGTTTCCCTGCCATTGTTCATCTTTAAAAAATAAATTCCTGAAGGATAGGATGATAAATCTACGTTCAATAAATGATCGCAACTTTCTGCAGGGGCACCAATTCTGGCTCCCATCATGTTAAATAATTCTATTTTCAGGTGCCCGGGATTCTGATTTTCAGCAAAATCTATGGTAAAACTTTGGTATGATGGATTTGGATAGATCTTTGCCCACGTGCCAAAAGTTGTTAATCCGGCAGCAGATTCCTCAGGTAATGTGTTTTTTTTCTGAGCCATCAGGGGTGTAGGATGTATACAAAAATTGCCGCTGATAAAAGCATGGAGGTATCCGTTGCTGTTGACTGAGAAATCCGGTAGCAGTATTATTGAATGACCTGCAATCAGCGTCACATTTCCACCAGTCAGAATCGTCAAATCCTTAGCCTGTATTGTAAGCGTGGCATTATAGCAGCGGAGATCATCAATGCTCATTCCGGAAAGTTCAATGCTTTCGGGGATATTGCTTCCGCTGTATACAATTGAACAAAATACAGTATTGCCACATATATCGCTGATTTCGAACTCATAGGTGAATATCCATGACTGGTCGCTGTTGTATTCGCCAGCAATCGTATTTACCAACAAGGCTGTGACTTCATTATTGCAATTGTCCTGGTAAAGGGATGCTACTTCATTTTCGAGTGTAGTTGCATCGAATATTTCAGCCTCCTCAAGCGTGCATGTCAAACCGGTTTGATTAAGGGTTGAACATGTAATTTCCGGGTCAATTAACACCGGATTGGTTGTGGGTAAAATAGTGTAGCTATAGGTTGAACCTGATGAGTTACCGGCAGCATCTGTGTAGGTAAAAAGGAAATCTCTGCGTCCTGAACAGATTATGGAATCAGGCTGGTTAATAATATTGAGAAGTACACCCTGTACTGATCCGCTGCAATTGTCAATTGCAAAAGGAGCAAATGGCTGGATTGCTTCCGATGGGCAATTTACAATGACAGTGTCGTTTTCAGGTGGCACCGGAGGTTCAGTGTCACTTACCTGTACAGTAAAACTACCGGTAATGATGCCACATCCGTAGTTTGCATTAATCAGAACTAAACTGGTTCCTGCATGAAAGAAATATGGTGATTCAATTAGGGTATCATTGAGAGTATAAGTAAAAACAGGGGTGGGGTTTCCTGTGAAATCTGCCGTGAATGTAAGGTTTGCCCCACAGAGTCCTTCATCATTTGATGATTGAATGATACCAGGAAATATAATTTCTGGCGCAGGAAGGAATATGATTTGTGCTTCCTGTTCGAAATAATTCTCAAAAAACCTGGCCTGAACTAATGCAATGCCTTCAATGGTATCAGGCCATAGCATGGCTGTATAGGTACCATCGTTATGATCGAACACAGCAGATAAAGTGCCCAGAGTCGTTTCCATCGTGATATTGCCGGCACTTGCAGGGAAATTTAAACCGGACGCATCTTTTACCTGCAATGTGATCAAAGAACCGGAACACAGGTCTATCTCCCCTGGTTCGGCAGATAATGTACTGAACGAGAGGGACACCATAGGTCCATCAATAGATCCGTTGGTGTATTCTACAGGCAGGATAGTGCTGTCAATTTTCTTAACAAAGCAGGTTGTCTGAAGAAAAGATACTGCAGAATATCCGCTTTTATAAGTAAAACTGAGGTCGAGTAGTTTGCCTGAAAATTGTGTTGAGCTACCATTCCACGAAATAAGACACTGACCCGGTGCAGGAGTAGTGTATTGTATTCCTGAAAGAGCAGTATTTACCAATCCATTGATAAGCAGTATATTGCTATCGAATTCAACGAGAAACTGGAAATTTCCTACTCCTGAATAAACCATGGCGAAATCTACACCCAGCGGAAGCAATACCGATGCTGGCAATTGATTGTATAATTCTCCAATGTTGACCTGGACGGGAGGTGAAATGCTTCCATTGTGAGTGGTCACACTTACAGGTTCATAGTTTGCATCAGAAACTTCAATCGCATTGAAATTAAAGCCGGAATAGCCACCTGTATAATTAAAATTAATTTCGATTAATGTTCCATTGACGGTTTGAGGGGCACCCGGAGCATACCATGAAATACCAAGCTGTTTCAATCCTGTGCCGGGTAATATAGAGGTTGCCACAACGACACTTCCCGTTAAACCAAAATTCTGGAATCCGGTGTAATTGAGTACCGCAGAATCATAACTGAACGATATAGTAAGCGAAGTAATATTTGCAAAACCGGTGACTGTCACAGGTATGGTCACCTCTCCGGGGAATTTGTTATGATGGCTGATGGTGACACTTGCTGCCTGGCCAAACATGCTGTTTGCCTGGAACAGGATCATGCTAATAACGATGGTAAATAATCTCTTCATTGCATCAGGAATTCAATTAGAATGTATGACCGGATTTTAAAACCTTCATAAATTATATTTTGGATGGGGCAATCCATTCATTACAATAAGAACCGAAAAACAATTATAGCCTGTATACTTTACGACTTCATTATAGTTTCAATGTTTTTCCAAAAAATTTGAAACCCGGTTTCATTAAAAGTATTTTTGAATCCGGGTCTTTTTATTCGTCTCAAAAAACAGAATTTTAGGTTATATAATCGTATTGTAATCTTTCATGTCAATTTTTTATAACTTTTTTTATCCCGGTTCTGTCTTGATTAGAAATCCGGATCAAATAAACGCCTTTGGGCCATCCTGAAAGGTTGATCTCAAAGTGCTTTTCGGAAAATAATGCATACAACATGCGGCCGCCCATCAAAGAATAAATCTCAACACTTGATTCTGATGTTAGATTAATTTGCTGTAAATCAATGTTTAATATATCATTTGCAGGATTGGGATAGGCAAGAAAGAAAGTATGTCGGCTTTCCGGATTATCTATCAGGCTCTGACTTGCCAGCCAGTCAATTTTGCCCGGTATTTGTGGGGCAGGGTTGTAACAAAAAGAATCGCCTGTTTGAGCCATGAGGTAGCCACCACTTTCGACAACAAGGTCGGGAAGCAACCTGACCGAGGAACCGGCGATAAGGGTCAGGCTTCCACCTTCATTTACGGTAAGTTGTTTTGCGGTAAGGCTATGTAAAGCACTATAACAGTAATTCTCTCCGGATGCAACAAGAATCAGTTCGACATTCATATCGTAAGCAATGATCCCCCCGCTGTAAGTAACAGTACAGGTTTTAGTGAATCCGCAGGCATCCGTGATGGCAAAATTATAATCAAAAGTCCATGACAGATCGTAGTTATCATTACCGGCAATAGTGGACACCCACTGTGCGACTACAGGTTCTCCGCAGTTGTCGGTATAAAGTCCGGCAACTTCTGGCTCAAGCGTTGAAGGATCAAAACTCTGAGCCATAGCAACAGTTTTATTTATGTTGCCCAGGTTAAGGGATGAACAGCCGGATTCAGGATCAATAAGAACAGGTCCTGTGGTTGGCAGCACCAGGAAATTGTAAAGCCATTGAAATTCATTATCAGCACAGTCAACATATGTGTAAATGTAGGATAATTCGCCCTCGCATCCGTTATAGCTACCTCCGGTAACAGGGCCAGCAGGTTGAAGGATATTTCCACAGGCATCAATTACTGTTGGCAGTATTTCAGGTTGTGATGCCTGTGAAATACAATTGATGATACCCCCACTAGTTGAAACAGGACCTCCCGTTTCATAGGGTTGTGAAGTTCTGTCAATATAGTAGGTAAAAGCCCAGTAACTCATATTCTGTGAACCATCGGTATAGGAATAGACGTACACCCTGCTTCCTTCACAAACCAGGGGATTTGGTATGTCGTATATACCTTCAAGTACCGGAGAAACTGTACCACAATTATCAGCCGCTAAAGGAGGCAAAGGTTCTGTGGCTTCAGCAGTGCACTGGACATTCAAACTTTGATTGTCAATGACTTCGGGTGGTTGAGTATCGTTGATGACGACAAAAAATGAGCAGGTTGCAGTAACATTCATTGGGTCAGTAACCAGAAAAGTATTGGTAGTAGTACCAACCGGAAAAAATGCCCCGCTGCTTAATCCTGAAATTTGTGTGATAGAGGCTCCGGGATTATTTGTAACAGGATTGTTAAAGACAACCACAGCGCCACAAAGATCTGTCTGATTATTTGTAATGATGTCCTGAGGACAATTGATTTCCAGTGGTATGATTGGGGCATAATTATGATAGATTATGCCTGTACGGTTAAATCCCTGTAATTCAAAATAGGGATTTCCATAGTTAACCTGTGTCCAGTTGTTCTTTATCACTTCGAAGTAAGGATTGGGAGAATTGGAAAAAGTAAATGAAGCAATCAACCTTTCCTCTCCAGGGCTGATTGAAGTGCCAACCGGCTCACTTGGAAAAGCGAAAAACCGCTGATAGTAAAATCCGTTGGAATACACAGGATTACCCCACTTAATAACATCATAAGGTTCGATTGAGATGGTTGTGATTGTTGTGCCCGGATGAACCCACCTGACCGTATATATGATATTTGTGAATGTTTGGTTGGCATGGATAGTAAAATCAGGTTTGATCCTGATATCCATCCGGTTGGGAGCTGATTGAAATATCCCGATATCAATCTGCAGTGCATTGAGAATTTGAGAAATACTCAGAAATAAAGCAAACAGCAATATTCTTTTGTTGAATCTTTTACAGGAACAAGTAATCAGCTCAGTCATAGATAACTTAAGGTTTATGTTGTTGGTCAAAATACATAACGAAATGAAAAAACCCCGTCAGGATTGACCCTGGCGGGGTTAAAATAAGATTTGTGAACCTTAACAGGGTTTTGAAATAATAAACAGATTAAACAAGTTTACGGAAGCGAACAATCATCAGGGCAAAGATCAATCCAATGCCGATATAGATAGCCCAGTTGGAAAGAGGAACGGCCGGGTACTGGTTATAGAAAACACCGGTTTTATCAATCCCGTTTACTTCAGCGTAAAATTCACGGTTGTTTGCAATAAGATATGGAGTGTCAATGAGCTCAATCCATGCGTCAGTAGCTGCGGTGTAAGTAAATTGAGAAACGACAACTTCATCTCCCGGATTGATATTAGCACCATACGGAAATACAGGAAGACCGACGAATGTCTGATAATAGAAGCCACCAATCAATTCCGGAGCACCACTCACGTTGATATTGAAAGGAGCAATAGGAGTGACAGAATTAATAACCAAAGTGGGATCTGACCATCTTACAGTGTAGCGAATTTCAGAAATAATTTCTGTACCCAGAATGGTGAAGTCGGGTCTGATTTTCAACTCGATCTGACCTACTGCTGGTTTAAAGATTCCTAAATCAATCTGATCTGCCATAAGCATATGGCCCGAGAAAATCAATGCTAACAGCACGAGCATTGGTTTTGCAAGTAAACGTAATGAACTTGTTGCGGTTGTTTTCATAATTTCACTTTTTTGGTTTAACTGAATTGTTTACTGGTTAATATTTGTATGCGACAAAAAGTTTTTTTGGATTATTACAGTTCCCTTCCTGATTTTATGAAGGAAGGGAACTGCAAAATTAATTATTTCCTGATAACAACAAATTTTTCCTGATAAATCATCTTGTTATTTATCAAATGGAGCATATATATACCCGGTTGCAGGGATGAAACATCCAGCAACAATTTTTGATTGTCAGGTATTGAAGTATTATTGACTGAAACCAGCCTGTTCTGCATATCGAATATTTCAATCCGTGCAGTTACCTGGGTTAAAGTTCCGTTAAACTCAACGAACAGTTTACCATTATTCACAGGATTAGGATATAACGTGACAGATTCTTCAGCAGCGGGTTCTTCAACAGACACAGTGTTAGTTTTGATCATACCCGTATGATCCTTGCCCCACACCGAAACATAGTACATGCTGTTGTTTTGTTTCACCAGGTCATTATCGGCAATCCATAAACGTTTTGCAAGATCAGAACCGGCAATACCTTCGAATGTCATAATGGTAAGTTCTTCATTGCTCCACAGTGAAGGCAGTGTGGTCGGGATTGCAGTTGCAAAGATCTGGTAGCTGATGCCGTCCATAGTATAGGCACCTCCCTGTGCTGTCAGGTTAAATAAAGAAGTATACCCGGCAATCAACTGTTCGGTTTCTTTATCATTTGAATTCCAGGCCAATGTAAACTGGATATTGTCAATCAATCCATGATGGATATTCCTGTCAGTGCTCAGAATGATTGCAATGCCTTCTTCAGAACTGTCAAGATAAATATTTACAGGCCCTTCATTCTGATTCTTTAAATATTCAAACACAGTTTCAGGTACAACTGATTCATAAAATGCAGTAAGAAGGGGAGATCCGGTCATAACTCCAACATTCTGAATGATCCTTGCCCTGTCATTGTTTGGAATAACTGAGTATGTCAGTTGGTTGTCCAGGTCAACATCAGCAAACCAGTAACCATTCGTTGCAAAAGGAGGCAGCAAATCAAAACCTTCGAAAATAATTTGTGAAACAAGTTCTGCACGGTCGTTCCCTGGTCCGCTGTATTTCAGAATACCATTGTGGGTGACATCGCCGGCAATCATGCCATATACATCAGGATCGGGAATGTCATTCAGGAGAATAGCTCCTCCCATGTATACATTGTTAATAATGGTAAGATCAAATGTAGCTCCTGTATCAGGGATTTCAAATCCTGTTGCTGACATTACCGGCATGTGATTGCGGTGGAATACTACCACATAATACGGAACATCATCCACAGCGATTCCCTGGAAACTGACCGCTACCGTACCGTCTTTATAAAGCAGTCCAGCTCTGCGCGTGGCAGGGCTTGAAACATCTTTATTACTTCTTATTTCGATGAGTACCCATTCAACAATATCAGCAGGAAGTGGGGAAGGTAGTGTTTCAGTACCTGCATAATTCCAGGGGTCAGTATTAAATGGTTGATTAACAGATAGTTGTCCATTGAGGTTTAGAGTTGTGTTCATTTCTCCTGTGAAAGCATCGTAAGGACCCTGCAGGAACACGTTCAATTGCAGCAGATTGCCTTCATACACATTAATGCTTTGCTCACACTGGCTGTGAAGACCACATTCATCTATTGCTGTCCAGGTAATCAATGTGGTACCCAACGGGTAGGGGTCAGTGAGAGGCAGCATATCGCTTCTGACGCCAAATACATTCACGCTGCCACAATTATCAAATGCTGTTGCTGTTCCAACGTCAACAGTTGCATAATCTTCTCCCAGGTCGGTGCTAACACTGATATTCGGAGGACAGGTCAGTGTTGGAGCTTCAGTGTCTTCCACTGTAATCATCTGAATATGTGTTATGCTCCTGCTGCAATTATCTGTTGCCAACCAGGTACGTGTAAGTGTATAATTGTAATCACAACTGCCATCGGTTCTGAATTCATCGAAACTTATTTCAACATCAGTGTCGCAGTTGTCGGTAGCCGTGATGGAGGGTACACCGGGTACATCATCGCAGGCAACTGTAACATCAGCAGGCATTGCCTGAGCCCATTGCGGATCTTCAGCGTCACCACCCGAATAAGAAATAAACACTGTTGTCGCCGCGTTGCCGCATTCATCAGATATCTCATATTCGTAAGTAACAGCCCAGTTGCAGTCGTTACCGGTGGGAGTACCTGATTTGGTTACAATTACTTCGCCACAGTTATCTGCGTATAGTGCTTTGATATCACCGGTACCGGGTCCTGCCGGAATTGCATCAAAACAGAGGTTCATTCCTGTTTCTCCATCAGGAATGATTCCAATGAGTTCGGGAGCGAGTATATCCTGAACAATGATTACCTGTTCGTGAACGATAGAGCGTCCACAATTGTCATTGGCTGTCCATGTGCGGGTAAGTGTATAGTTGTAATCGCAACTGCCATCAGTTCTGATCTCGCTGAGGCTTACCTCAACGTCATCGTCACAGTTGTCGGTTGCGGCGATAGAAGGTACCACGGGCACATCATCGCAGGCAACTGTAACATTAGCAGGCATTGCCTGTGCCCATTGCGGATCTTCTGCGTCTCCACCTGAGTATGTAATAAACACAGGTGTTGCTGTGTTGCCGCATTCGTCAGCTATCTGATATTCGTAAGTAACCGACCAGTTGCAGTCGTCGCCGGTGGGAGAGCCTGATTTTGAAACAACCACTTCTCCACAATTATCTGAATACAGAACTTTGATATCATCAGTACCGGGTCCTGCAGGAATTGCATCAAAACAGAGGTTCATTCCTGTTTCTCCATCAGGAATGATTCCAATAAGTTCGGGAGCGAGTATATCCTGAACAGTGATTACCTGTTCGTGAACGATAGAGTGCCCACAATTGTCACTGGCAGTCCATGTGCGGGTAAGTGTATAATTGTAATCGCAACTACCGTCAGTTCTGACTTCGTTGAAGACTACCTCAACGTCATCGTCACAGTTATCGGATGCGGTGATAGAAGGCACCGAGGGGATATTATCGCACGCAACAGTAACATTATCAGGCATTGGCTGAGCCCATTGAGGATCTTCAGTGTCACCACCGCTGTATACGATGCTGACCGGATCAGCATAGTTTTCGCATGCATCAACAATGGTGTAGATATAGGTTACTTCCCACGAGCAATCATCGCCGGCAGGCACTCCAGACTTTGTCACCGTTACAGTGCCGCAATTATCAATATATAATGCCTGGATATCGGCAACGGAGGGTCCGGCTGGAATTTCATCGAAGCATAGATTCATAGCTGTTGCGCCGTCGGGAATGATTCCAACGAGGGATGGTGGAAGGTTGTCGTCAGCATTATAGGTATATGTCCACAGGTATTCGAGGTTAGCGCAGTCTTTGAAGCTGTAAGCATACGTAATGGTTCCCTCACAGCCATCGAATGTTCCGCCCTGCACAGGTCCCGTCCAGTCGAGTCTGGCTCCGCATACATCCTGAACAAAAGGCAGGTTGTAGGATGTCCAGCTAATGTCGTCAATGGTAATCTGGCGATTGGTACCAACGCCTCCTGTTGTTGGAGCAATTTTTATTGTGAAATCTCCTGGAATGTTGATATTTTCAACTGTGAAAATATGGATAGTCGGGTCAGCACCAGAAGCACCACCAAAAGTTATTGATTTTTGTATCAGTTGACCGTTGATCCAAAGTCCAAGCTGGCGGTCTCCGCTTCCGGTGTAGGCTTTCCTCATTTTTACCGAGAAACTGCCAATGCCACCTGAGATATCTGCAATCACGCTGCTCTGCGAAGCACGGAAAACGATTCCCATACCGTCAATGACATAAGCAGAGGCATCTCCTGTCTGGTTATTGCGGCAATGATAGTAATTCCATAACACATCGTTTACACCGGTGAATGAGCCATCGGAATATGGAGTGCCTGTATGATTGAAGGTATTCAGGTTATCAACATAAGTAATAAAATTCAGGTGCGGAGCGACAGCGTCAGCCTGGCATGCAACGTTACTTTCATTGGTAACTGGTGTTCCGATCTGAACTGGTGCAGTTGAACGTTCAACATTAAATGAATAAGTCCAGTCATGGCTGAAACCTGCGCAATCGGTGTAGGTCCACACCATTGTTACAACACCTTCACACTCAGGGATGATGCCTAATTCAGGTCCTGCAGGTACAATATCCACGCCACAATAATCCGTTACTGCCGGTGGTGCCGGGAAGTATAACTGTGAAACACATTCAATGGTTTCTCCATCATCAGCCGGCATTGTGAAGTCTTCCCTCTCAATGGTGTAGGTATAGTCCCAATCGTAGAAAAGACCAGAGCAATCGGTAAATCTGTAAGTATAAACGATGGTTCCGTCGCATCCGTTGTAGGTTCCACCCTGAACAGGTCCGGTCCAGGTCAGACTATTACCGCAAACATCTTCGACTGCTGGCAGATTATAAGAAGTCCAGGTAAGATTATCAATCGTCACTTGTCTGTTGGTAGTTGTATTTCCAGATGGTTTTATCATAATTACAACATCACCGGGGATATTGATATCGTTAACTGTGAAGTCGTACACTGTGGGATCAGCACCTGTAAATCCACCAAAAGTGATGGAGGTCGCGATAAGTTGTCCGTTGATCCAGAGCTCAAGCTGACGTGGAGAGTTTCCTGTAAAGGCTTTACGCATTTGAACATTCAGACTGCCAATTCCATCGGGAATGGTAGCTGATTCTAATTTACTGTCGCGACCGTTACGAAGCATCAGGCCTTTGCCAGTAATGCCGTATACATCCTCGTTGCGGCTATGATAATAATTCCATGTGATGCCTTCGTCTCCGATAAAACTGCCGTCGAGGTATGCTGTACCGGTGTGCATAAAATTATCAAAACTTTCAGCATAATTTTCAACTATCAGATGAGGAGCTATGGCTTCGGAAGCACAATTTATTACTCCTGAGGAGGGTGCTGTGAGCGTAACAGTCGGGGGTGTAATTCTATCAACTGTATAAGTGTAAGTCCAGACAAAAGAAAGCATTGCGCAATCAGTGTAAGTATATTGATGGAATATGGTACCTTCACAGCCATCGTAATTACCACCTGTATTATATCCGACCGGGAACAGAACAATTCCACATGCGTCTTCAACGACAGGTAATACCGGGCCACCCGGGGCACCGGGAGGAATAGCCTGGTCAGCGCATTCTATGTTGCCTGAAGTTGCCACAGGACCTCCAACTTCAGCAGGTGGTGTGGTGCGGACACTGGTGTAAGTAACAGTGCAAAACACTGCATTTCCACATTCGTCCTCAATTTCGAATATATAGGTTCCTACAGGTTGGCAGGTACCAACCACTGAGGAAGAGAACAGTGTTGCAGTAACGGTGCCGCAATTATCAGTGTAGAGGCCAGCTACCTGGGGCTCCAGGCCTGTGGCATCGAAAGCATTGAAATCTGCAACGCACCAGTCAGGTTGCTGGTCAAGTAAACTGCAATTATCAGCACCCAACAATTGAGGTGGCTGTGTATCCTGCACGGTGATTATTTGTGTATGGACTATGCTGTTGTTTGAATTATCAGTAGCTGTCCAGGTGCGTGTTAAAATATAATTATACGGGCAACTGCCATCTGTTCTCACTTCAGCGTATTGAACAGTTATCGGATCACAATTATCTGTAGCAGTTAAAACGGCAGGAGTGGGAACAGCATCGCATTCAACGGTTATATTCTGGGGTAATGCCGGTTGATCCCATACCGGTGGCTGATTATCGGTTACATTCACGACAAAGATACAATTGTCTGTACCACAATCGTTCACGGCAGTAACAACCACTGTGCTTGTGCCAACAGGGAAGAAATGGCCAGGCAGTACCGGGGTCGACTCCAATGTATAAGTTACTACAGGTGTGGGCGTGCCAATAACTACAGCTTCTGAGAAGTTAACAATTGCTCCGCAAAAATCAACATCATTAAAAACATTCACTGTTGGCGGGCAGAACGTAATTTCAGGAGGTGTATTGACGACGATGCTTAATGCAGGTGCCATTGTAGTATATTCCCAGAGAGGATATCCCGACAGTTGTGCAGCAGCTTTTATGACAAAATTGTAAGTACCCGGATCAAGACCTGCCACATCAAATTTCCATGAAATGTCACCGGTATGTCCCAGAAAATTGGGGCTGATCAGGTTGCCCTGCACTCCGGTAACTACTTCTGAGAGGTATAAAGTGTTTGTAGCAGAAGTTAATGTGAGGCTTCCGTTCGGAACAGAAGGTTCGCCTGTGTAATTGTACTTCCAGTAAATGATGGTTCCTGCTGGTAAGATCTTGTCAGAAACAATGGTTGCGTTGGAACGTATTTCACCACTTACAGGATTGATTGATTCATGATTCAAAGTCAGGACGAATGAGGCAATTCCATCCGGATAGCAAATTATTACAGGTGGAGGAGTAATTAATGTCAGAGATGATGATGTGAAACTTACATCGAAATTCTCCGTATCCAATACCGTTTCGCATACTAGCAGATCAATGTATGCAAGGGCTTCAATCTGAACAGGAATAACAACCGGTGAATCAACTCCATCGGCATAGATCTTCCAGTTCACAGTTTGACCGCTGTGACCCAGCAGGGAGTTGACAGTTCCAAGCAATGTGCTTAAGAGAATTTCAGATTGACCACCAATTACAACGGGAGCGGCAAGTACGGAAGTTCCGTTATAGGTGATATCGAAGATACGTGTTCCTGCAGGAAAACCGCCAATCAGAGAAGTTGAGATGCGTGCATCGGTAAGAACTGCCGGATCAGTTCCCTGTGCTAACAGGTCTGGATAGGTAACCGTTACCGGGATAATAACGGGTGCATTGGCGATTGTGCTGATATCACCGACTGCTGCAATATCAACGTCAAAGGCACCAATGAATAATACTTCGCCATCAATATAAAAGTCCTCCTGAGGTTCTGTAATCAACATGTTGTAATCCGGCCAGTCGGTGTATTCAAGGGAGTAATCGTCGTCGTTGTTCCATTCAACAGTTGTATTTCCGCCGTGATATTGGAAGCACAGGGTAAGCAACGTGGTTTCATCAGGAAAAGTTATTCCTGCCGCTGCTGAATATCCTCCAATGGTAAGCGTACCTGATACCGGCTGATTAACCTGTAAATCAGGAAATGCCGAATTGTTAACAAAACTTAAATAAGTGAGAGCAGCGGGGTCAAAATCCAATTTTAGTGAAAGTGCTCCGACATTGGTAAAATCACTGACCTTGACAGGAATGCAAACTTCTGTATCAATACAGGCCATCACATCTGTAATTGTCGTTACAGGGCCTGTACCAAAAGGAGCTATTGAACCAAAAATATAATAATCAGCTTTTGGGTTATCATTCAGTTGATTGAAGTCAGGACCTGGCCCGCTGTATTCACAGGCGTAAAAATCAACAATGTCCCAGTTTAATGCTGAGAAACCTCCTGCATAGTCAAAGTGCAGATACATCAGCACGGTATGATCTGCCAAAGTAATTCCGGGAGCAAATGGATCTGTCATACCCCCGATGAGTACAACACCGGGGAATCCGTCTGCAGTTAATGCTGGGAAACCTGATGTATTGGTAAAACCAGTGTAAGTGAGCACATCTGCATCATGATAAAGTGTCAATGATAACGCTCCGATGTTGATAAAGTCTTCCACAGTAATGGGTACTGTGATGTTGGTACCAGGGGCGGCCAACATGTGTGGAGCAGTTGTCACAGGTGCGTTTTGCGCGCTTATCATATACGATGACAGTGCGAAAATAATTCCGGTTAAAAGAGTAAATTTTTTCACGGCATTAATTTTTATTTGTTGATAATAGATTAATAATTTGCATAATAAATCAAAATGATATGATATGTTAATATGTTGAATTGCATATAAATACAAGTGATTTATAAATCAGATAAGAATGGTTCACCAGATGCAGGGTAGCAACATATACCCCTCCCGCCTCAGCGCTGAAAATATAATCATGAACTCCTGAAGCCTGCAAAGGTAATTTTAAGTTCCCGATCAACTGTCCTGCCAGATTGAAGATTCTGATCTGAACGCCACCTTCTGAAGGCAGATAATATCTTAAACGGGTATGACCCGTACCGGTTGTGATGGCTTTAAAAGTTAATGCATCTTCCACTGAGAGCCACGCAGATGTTTTGGTATTTTCATATGACCGGCTATAATAAAAATCATTAAAAGGCGATGAAATACTTTGCACCGGAAGGGGATCGGTGACTTGTTCAAAAACAACAACCGGTGGTAAAACGGTGACAGGAAAGGCGATGGATGCCTGGCCACTTCCACATGCGTTTACCCCGGAAACGGTTATATTACCGCTGATTGCATTCTCAGTAAACAAAACATTGATGGTATTTGTGCCATTTCCCTCTGTGATCTTTGCTCCCTGTGGTAATTGCCAGAAATAGGATTCGGCATAAACCACAGGAGAGGTACTGAAGATATATCCTCCCTGTCCCTGTCTTACTATTCCGTTGGGAGGTCCGGTAATCTCGCCGGCGGAACCTGGTAAGGGGGATTCAGTAATGGTACCATTGATAAAATGCTGACTAAGGGGTGTATGATTCAGCAGGGGATAGGAAGGTGCTGGCCCGGTAAACTGGCACGACGTCCCTGTTGTGACCCAGTTGAGTTCTGTGAGGCCGCCGTTGTAATCAAAAACTACTGAGAGAAGCGTTGCATTATCCGGTAAAGAGAAGCCTTGTATGTTACTGGTTGATCCCTGGATGGTTAAATTTCCCGGTACCGCACTATTCATGGTTATTCCCGGAAAACCGCTGTGATTGATAAAGCCTGCAAAGCTTAAAACCTGCTGATCGAATGCAAATGTGAGAAAAAAAGTACCGATGTGCTCAAAATCGGATACAACCAAAGGAACTTCCACCTGCGACTGGCTACAGGCGGAAAGTGCAGGGAATATAACATTAGGTGCGTTGGAAGAAAGAAAGGTGAGGCTTCCCGGTATATAATAATTTGAAAATGGATGCTGATTTAGTGCCTGATAAGAGGCGTTGAACCAAAGGCATGAGCCGTTTGTCTCATCCCATTGCAAGGCAGTGGTTCCGCTGCCTGTCCTGTTGAAAACTATATTGAACAGCGTGGTATTGCTGGGTAAACTAACTCCATTTGGAGAAGTCTTGAACCATGAAATGGTAATTATGCCTGGCATATTCAGATTGGTCGCCAGCGAACCGCCTAACTGAGGAAATGCTGTCATGGATGCAGCAGATGCTATCGAAGTATTGTAGAGCAGTTTCAACTGAAAACTGCCAATATTACTGAAATTACTAACTGTTACGGGTATGGTTGTCTGATTTCCGATAGTGAGGGCGACACCGGCTGTGAGTACCGGTGCATTCTGAGCCTGCATGTTACCGGAAAGCAGGTAAAAAAAACAATAAGTTACAACCACAAAAATTCTCATCTACACTTTGTTTAATTTCAGACTGATATAAATCTGAACCAGGTATCTGTTCCCCGTTGATACTTATACCTGAAGTTTCTGTTATTCACTGATGTATTAATGCTGAAAAATTAAAAAGAGAGCGGGGGGTTGTGCCCCCGCTCTCCGGTAAAAAAGAATTATTGCTGACGAAGCAGCTTGATGGTACGTGTTTGACTGTACTCACCCTGTTGCAGCTTCAGCACTGCAAAGTAGACACCTGGTTTCAGGTTGCCGGCGTTGAACGATAGTGTGTAATCGCCTGCTGCCTGAGCTTCATTCACCAGGGTATGAACTTTTTCGCCAAGAATATTAACGATTTCTATGGTCACATTGCCACCAACCGGCAGCGTGTAGAGGAGTTTTGCATTTTCGACAAATGGATTCGGATAACTGCTGAGGGCGAGCTGAGCCGTGGCCGGATCATTGCCTGTAACAGTGGTCTTGATCACATTTGTTGATATCAGGGCACTGTGAATCACTTCAAATGATCCGTCAGCAAACTCATTGTCTGAATTTTCGACAATGGTAAATCTGATCTCTTCAGCACTGTTTCCGGTTACTCTTACCCTGATGGTGAACATACGCTGGCCTGCAGCGAATGTCAATGGTGTGGCAGTGTTCCAACCCATTCTGATTTCATCACCATTTACAGCGAACATCACCGGAATATTCATTCCGTCAGCCGGAACGATATCGAGGATTTCCACGAGGGATGAAGGATGGTTCAGAATGAGAGATACGGCACTGACTTCCATATTCATTTCAGCAAACACAGGCAGTTCAATAATGCTTCCGCGGGCAGCTTCGATGGCCTGGCCATGGCTGAGCAGCACATTGCCGTAACCGTATTTCAGGTCGCCGGGTACGAAGTTGCGGCTGAAGTCGCCGGTAACGAGGGCGTAGAAATTCTGCATCACAGGTGTTAATGCAGCAACCGAAATCACAGGATTGACGAGGATCGGGCTGGGAACCGGGTTTGTACTGATGGTTTCACCGGCTTTCCAGATCGTCCAGCGGCTACGCTCAAAGTTGTAAGGATTGCCCTGGGTGAGGAAGTAAGCCTGGATAGCTCCGGCATCATTTGACCACAGGTTGTTGTTCAGCATTACATCACCGGCATAGAACCTGACTTTTTCTATAGTTGTCGGATTCACAAACCAGGAGTTCACCTGGGCGGCATCGGTAAAGTTAATGGCGCCTGTAGGTTTGCTGGTTTCAACCACTACTTCATAAGTGCCGCAATTGATACTGTTGAACTGATAATATCCATTGGCAGCAGTAACGGCTGTAGCTACTTCAGTCAATCCATCCATCAGCTTAACCGTTACATTAACCATTGGCGTAAAGGCAGAATTATTGTAATAGAAGTACCCGCTGACAGTGGTATGCTCAGGAATGATTGTAAACGTTCTGCTTACCGATCCACTTTCGCACAAATCGCTGTAAGTAAAGGTAACAACTACCGATCCGCCATAAGGGGTCGGAGGAGTGGGTGATCCATAATCTCCTGATGGGCTGCAGCCACCAGAAACACCGAAATCAGCCAGCCATAATGCAAATTCAGCATCAATAGCAGCTTGTGTTGAATAGTCACAGCTTGAACCGGAGAAGTCGGCAGGAGCATCAACAACCAGAGCTACCGGAGCTACAATAGTGAAAGTAGCGTTTACAGAGCCGGATTCGCACAGATCAGTAACATTGTAAGTTACAACAACTGATCCGCCACAAAGAGCCGGAGCAACCGGAGTTCCATAATCTCCAACCGGGCTGCATCCGCCTGTAACAGTAAATCCGCTGAGCCATAATTCAAATGCATCATTCACTTCGTCCTGATCAACAAATTCACAGCTGGATTCAGAGAAGTCATCTGGTTTTGAAATATCCAATGCAATATAAGATGGGTCATCTATAATAATTAGCTTATAGGTTACCATTGTTTGGCAACCTGATTGGTCAACGATCGTTCCCTGCACCGTATAGGTTCCGAATGGATAATCGCCCGGGATGGTCATGTCAACGTCTGTACTGAGTAAAACATGTTTTGCGGCATCTACCAATTCTATTGTGCTTCCCTTGATGAATGCAAATGGATTCGTTCCATAAGCTCCTGCAATCAGATAACTCAGGAAAGGTTCAGGAACACCTCTTGCAATATAGTAGGCTTCCAGTTCAGCAGCGGTTACTCCGCTCAGATCAGTCAGGTATAAGCCAAAGTATTCATCAGCCAGCGGCTCGCTGGAAGTTGTACCGGCAGCAAACTGGATCAGTTGATCATCATTGGCATCGCTGCAATCAAGGTTCAGGATATAACCTGTTGCGAGATCACCGGCCATGGCTGTGCCGTTGGCTGTGAAGCCTGTAACGGTAAGCTGAGGCGGTGTTCTGTCGCCTTCCACTATGAGGATAAAGGTTACCAGTGTTTCGCAACCTGCCTGGTCAACGATTGTTCCCTCAACTGTATAGGTACCAAAGGGATAATCGCCCGGGATGGTCATGTCAACATCTGTGCTGAGAATAACATGCTTTGCGGCATCTACCAATTCTAATGTACTTCCCTTGATGAATGCAAATGGATTCGTTCCATAAGCTCCTGCAATCAGGTAACTCAGGAAAGGTTCAGGGACACCTCTTGCAATATAGTAGGCTTCCAGTTCAGCAGCGGTTACTCCGCTCAGATCAGTCAGGTATAAGCCAAAGTATTCATCAGCCAGCGGCTCGCTGGAAGTTGTACCGGCAGCAAACTGGATCAGTTGATCATCATTGGCATCGCTGCAATCAAGGTTCAGGATATAACCTGTTGCGAGATCACCGGCCATGGCTGTGCCGTTGGCTGTGAAGCCTGTAACGGTAAGCTGAGGCGGTGTTCTGTCGCCTTCCACTATGAGGATAAAGGTTACCAGTGTTTCGCAACCTGCCTGGTCTACGATTGTTCCCTCAACTGTATAGGTTCCAAAGGGATAATCGCCCGGGATGGTCATGTCAACATCAATACCCTGAATAGACTTTTTGGCAGCATCAATCAGCTCTACTGTGCTTCCCTTGATCATGGCAAACGGATTGGTTCCGTTAGCTGCAGCTATCAGGTAAGTAAGATATGGTTCAGGGACACCTCTTGCAATATAGTAGGCTTCCAGTTCAGCGGCGGTTACTCCAACCAGATCGGTAAGGAACAAACCAAAGTATTCATCGTCCAATGGTTCGCTGGAAGTTGTACCGGCAGCAAATTGAATTAGCTGATCTGTGGTAGCATCGCTGCAGTCAAGGTTCAGGATGTAACCTGTTGCCAGATCACCGGCCATTGGTACGCTGTTGGCTGTGAAGCCTGTAACGGTAAGCTCAGGGTTAGGATCAACGATCACTGTTCTTGTTTTCTGAATTGCGTTGTTTCCGCAAGCATCAGTTACATCGTATGTAATTGTATAGGTGCCGGGAACATTTGTGTCAACTGTGCCAGAAGTAATAATGGATGATGTCAAGTCGCCACTACAGTTATCATTAGCGGTTGCACCCAAATCAGAATATGTATCACCATGGCATAAATGCACAATTGCATCACCATTTAGAGTGATGACTGGTTTTTCGGTATCAGCCGCTACTTTAAACGTTGATGTGCATGTTTTTACACCGCAGTCATCGGTAACGATATATTCGAAACTCAGATCAGCACCAACGCAATGAGCATTAGCAGGAAGAGTTGGAATGCTGGCACTGTTGTCAGTAGCATTGCAACCACCGGTAAAAGTGAAACCGGCAACCCACGAAGCGTATGCTGCATCAATAGCAGTCTGAGCAGTGCAAGCGCCCAGGTCAACGGCTGTGGGGCAGTTGATTGAGATTGCATCAGCAGGAGCTACTTTGAAGGTTGATGTGCATGTTTTTACACCGCAGTCATCGGTAACGATATATTCGAAACTCAGATCAGCACCAACGCAATGAGCATTAGCAGGAAGAGTTGGAATGCTGGC
>CAYQRU010000074.1:0-19291 GCA_964419945.1 uncultured Bacteroidales bacterium
ATGGTAATCTCATCAGTTAATTTTGCGCAAAATTTTTAAAATCATAAAAAATGCAAATTTTATGACCGCAATCTATATTCGTGAAGCCCGCCACGACGAGGCTGCACTGATAACAGCTTTCCAGATTGATATGGCAAAGGAAACTGAAAATATTGTACTTCAGGAGCCTGTCATAACGGCTGGAGTGCTCGAAGTATTCAACGATTCAACCAAAGGCATGTATTATGTTGCAGAATCCGGTAACGAGGTGATTGCCTGCATGTTGATTACACAAGAATGGAGCGACTGGCGAAACGGAAAATTTCTGTGGTTTCAATCAGTTTATGTGAAACCCGCTTTTCGTGGCCTGGGCGTTTTCAGAGCAATGTACGCTTATATGAAATCAATGGTTGAGAGCGATAGAAACCTAAGAGGTTTAAGACTTTACGTATTTCATACCAATAAAAATGCACAGGCAGTGTACAGGTCGCTTGGAATGGAAGGTCAGCATTACAGGATGTTTGAGTGGGTAAAGGAAGAAGGAAGGATTTAGAAGATGAGAGATGGGAAAATTGTTCCCGGTTTGAATGAATGAGTCAGGGAGAAAAAAGGAGAAGTTAATCGTAAAGTTTTACGTATTCATAAGTGTTACTGGTGTATGAAAGAAAGCGCAGGAAGTCGCTGTAACTGATCACAATCGAGGCCGTGTTGACGCATGGATGAAAGCTGATGGTTCGGGAGTGCTTCAGATTCTCATCGAGAAACAGATGCACATGATGGGCTGCATCGCTAATAAGGCCGAGTGGAGTAACCGATCCGGGAGTAACTCCAAGATACTTCATCATACGTTCAGGAGAAGCAAAAGTAAGTTTGCCCTGCCTGAGGCGTTGCTCAAGATCGCGAATAGCCAGCGAATGAGAAAACTCCAGGATGACAAGATAATGGCGGTCGCCTTTGTGATTACGGAATAAAAGGTTCTTACAATGGGTTGCTTCAATATTTTTCCAGTACCTGGCGGCCTCATCCACCGTTGGTGCGGGCGGGTGCTCATAGTAATCGAATGCAATATTCAGTTTTTTAAATACAGCATACAGTTGTGGATTGCCATTCATGGTGTTGTTTTGATATTAGATATTTGCGGCTTCAAACGGCCGGAAATAAGGGCAGTTTAGAGGATTTCAAATTTTTCCCAATCTAATCCGAATTTTACATTGTTTCTGAAATTTTTAAGCTTTCCGGCCGAAAGTGTCACGTTTTCAACACATTCCCTGTGAGGTGGAACCTGGGAGATTGGAATTCCCCATGGGTCAACTGCCATTGAATCACCACTGTGAGGAATACCGTTTCCATCAGAGCCTATACGGTTAACCCCTATAACATAAGCCTGATTTTCAATTGCGCGTGCAGATAGTAAGGTTTTCCAGATATAACTTCGCACCTCTGGCCAGTTTGCAGCAAATATCTGGCAATCGAATCCATACGCTCCGTTGTTGAAAGTGTTGCGGCACCATACCGGAAAACGCAGATCATAGCAAATGAAGGTGCTGATCTTCCACCCTTTGAGCCTGAAAATCAGCCTGTGATTTCCGGGCGAGAAAAACTTGTTTTCTTCCGCCATTCTGAAAAGATGCCGCTTATCGTAAAAATAATTACGCCCTCCCGGAAACATCACATACAAACGATTGAAGTATTTTTCCTGGTCTTCAACAATATAACTTCCGGCAATTACACAATTTTTTTCTTTTGCCTTCCGGTGCATCCATTTCAGGGTTTTGCCTTTTGGCTTTTCGGCAATATGCTGTGGCTGCATTGTAAAGCCCGTTGTGAACATTTCGGGAAGTACGATCAGGTCGGTAGGTTCGCCCATGCCATTGATCAACTGGTCGAAATGATCAAGATTTCGCTCCGGATCGCGCCAGGTCAGGCTGGTTTGAATGAAGGTAATTTTCAGATCTTGCATAGAATTTTAGCAGCATTTTCGAGTGTTTCCCGGGTTTTTGCAAAGCAGAAGCGCAGGTGTTTATTATCGTCGTTTTTATGATAGAAAGCTGAGAGCGGAACTGAAGCAATTTTAAATTCCTTTGTAAGCCTGAAGGCAAAGTCCATTTCAGTTTCATCGGAAATATCGCTGTAATCGAGTGTGATAAAATATGTGCCGTTGCATTTCAATGGTTTGAATCTTGAACCTTTTGTGAGTTGCAGAAAAGTATCACGTTTTTCCTGGTAAAAGCCCGGTAGATAGTTGTAGTTGTCTTCATCTTCAAGGAATTCGGCGAGGGCATGCTGAATGGGTGTGTTGGAAGCAAAAACCACAAACTGGTGTACCTTTCTCAACTCAGTGGTAAGGTTGGAAGGAGCTGCCACAAATCCGGTTTTCCAACCGGTGGCATGAAATGTTTTTCCAAATGAACCTACCACAAAACTTTTGGAGGCAAGTTCAGGGTAACGGCACAAACTTTCGTGAATCAGGCCATCGAAGATAAGATGTTCATAAACTTCGTCGCTTAGTATGATAATATCGCGGTTGCGTGTGATTCTGATGAGCTGATTTATATCGTTGTGATTCAAAACAGTGCCCGAAGGATTATGAGGTGAATTGATAATGATCATGCGGGTGCGGCTTGATATAAGTGCTGGAAATTTCTCCCAGTCAATCGTGAAGCCGGGTTGCAGCAGGGTGGCATATTTTACAAGTCCTCCGTTGACTTTTACAGCCGGAGCGTATGAATCATAAGCCGGCTCAAAGATGATTACTTCATCATCGGGACGAACAATTGCTGAGATGATGGTATAAATGGCCTGGGTGGCGCCCGCGGTAATGGTTATCTCCTTATCGGGATCATAAATTGCAGAGTAGGCTTTTTTGATCTTCTTCGCAATGGCTTTGCGCAAGGGCAATACTCCAGGCATAGGGGCATATTGGTTGAATCCCTTTTTCATGTACTTGTTAACCAATGATATCAGCTTCTCGGAAATGGGAAAATCGGGAAAGCCCTGCGAAAGATTAATGGCTTTGTTTTCGGTGGCCAGTTGGGTCATAACCGCAAAAATGGAACTCCCCATATTTGGTAGTTTCGACACTACCGGCCATTGATAATTCTCCATAATGATTCATATTTTTATCCGGCAAAGGTAAAATATTATAACGTGACGGCAATAATGGCTTCTTGTGCTGACTGTCGTTCAGCTTGCCTTTTAGAAATTTCACGCATTTAAGCTACTTAAAAGCAATAAAGCCTTAATACAGCTATATCATAACCGAATACTCGCAGAACACCTGCATTCATTGATGCAAATTTATGTTTTTGTATTATCTTAGCGCACTTAATTTTTTATATGAACGCAGTTACGCAGTTACGCAGGTACGCAGGTACGCAGGTGTGCTGGTACGCTCGTACACTATTGCTCTCTATTTAAAACTGAATTTGTTTTTCGTTCGTTTGAAGTTATAGGGTATGAGAAGAGATTCCCGCCCTGAGATAAAATGAATTACCGGTACCAAATTTCTCTTTATCAATTCATTATTATTAAATCTTATAAACCAAATCTTTATGAAACACATATATTCAATTTTATCAAGCATGCTTGCTTTTTGCTACCTTAATTCTTTTGCTCAGGAACCCGTTGAAATCAATGGATTTATCATTATCGAAATCAATGGGGAGTATTATGATATTAGCGGAAACGATACTCTTAAAGTTATCAGCGATGTGTTGACCATTAAATACAATCCCGGAACAACTGAGCAGCAAATTATTGCAATAGAGCAAAATTACAATCTTCAAAAAACTTTCCATGCGCCAACCGGATGGATTAACTATAAGCTTGATAGCATCAGCGATGTTATTGATATTATGCAGGAACTGGCAATAAATGAAGTTATCCATAAAGTTTTACTCAACCATTTCATACCTTTGTTTGCCAATCCTGATGAGCAAGCATGGGTAGCAAGGGACACCGGCCAAACATTATTGCAGCAACTTTGTAGCGCTGGGGTTCCAATCTATAACACAAGTCACTTGATAATGCAAGTTGATTCAGCCTGGAATATTACTACCGGTTCTCCTAAGGTTGATATCGGATTTATGGATTCGGGCACAGCCATTAATCATCCTGACATTGGAGTTGGAAACGACGGCTATCACAATCTGTGGGAAAACCATGGTGAGATTTCAGATGGAAAAGACAACGATGAAAATGGATACATTGATGATTTGTTTGGGTGGAATTTTGTAGATAACAACAACAGTTTTATTATTGATACTACTAAAAATCATGGTACCATGGTAGCAAGTAATGCTTGCGCCAAAACCAATAATCAATTAGGTACATTTGGAGTAGCCGGTGGCTGGGGAAGTAAGGTATCAGGTATAATGACTTTGAAAACAGGCAATGATCCATTTATATACACTCATCTTACACCTCCAGCTTTAATTTATGCAATCCAAAACAGAGCAAGGATTGTTAATATGTCGTTTGGAAATTATACTTCGATATATGATCCATTAGCTGATGCAATTGAGCTGGCAATCGAAAAATACAACTGCCTGATTTTTGGGGCAGCAGGCAATAATAATAATGATCCAATCTCATGGCCAGCAAGGCATCAAGATGTAATTGCAACAGGTGCTTCTGCTTTCTATTGCGATGGAAATGTTTTTATGGAAAGACGATGGATAAGTTCCGATACAACATATGGTTCATCTTTTGGAGCAGAATTAGATATTGTTGCGCCAAGTTATGCATATTATTGCGATAATCAATCCGGTTATTCCTGGCGTGAATCAACTACCGCCACTTCCGGAGCCACGGCTTTCGCTTCCGGTGTCGCAGCACTCATTTTATCAGCCAATCCCTGCCTGCTGAACTATGAAGTTAAGGAGATACTGAAAAATACTGCCAATAAGATTGATGCTGACAATACGAATCCGGATGCACAATATGATCCGCAAACAGGCCATTCTCTTTGGTGTGGTTACGGCCGCATTAATGCCTACCAGGCTGTGCTTGCCGCTGAACAAAAAATGGGTTTTCCTGATACTACCATCACTACCAGTACAACCTGGAATACACGCATCCGTTATTCAGGAGATATAACGATAGCTTCCGGCGCCACATTAACCATCGCTTCTATGCTTTACATGGATGCCGGTACAAAAATCATTGTAGAACCTGGTGGCAAACTGGTGGTTGACGGCGGAACCATTACAACTGCATGTCTTGATCCCTGGCTCGGTATCGAGGTGCTCGGAAATCCCAACCTTAGTCAGGCACCCACATCTAACCAGGGTTGGGTGCAGGTGATTAATGGCGGAACAATCTCCAATGCCGAAACTGCTATTCGCGCCGGAATTAAAACATATTCTGGTGGAACATATACCTATACGCAAACCGGTGGTATTGTTCAGATTGAAAATGCCATTTTCAGTAATAATCAAACTGCCATTGAACTGCTGCCATACAACAAAACTAATATCAGCTATATCAGGCACAGTACTTTCGAAACCAGAGCTACCGTACCTGGCAGTATAGTTCCCGACTATTTTATAAAGCTCATTGTCAATAACATTCAGGACATAAGTGGTTGTACTTTTAAAAACTACCGCAATGTTCTTGAACCTGACTCTTTAGCCCGCGGCAACGGAATCTATGTGTTTAATTCAAATCTGAAAAACAAATGCTCCTCGCTGGTAACTCCCTGCCCGCCTACTGAGTATTATCCAAACAAATTCATAAATCTTTATTATGGTATTTATGTGCTGAGCGCCGAACACAACAGCTATATATCGGTAATAAAGAATGAATTTGAAAATAACTACCGCGGCCTGTACCTGAGCGGAGTTTCCAATGCTCGGGTTACCTCTAATGATTTTATAATCAACACCCCGTTTGAAGAAAACGGCGGCTACGGCATGTACTTAGACGGCTGCACCGGCTACTGGGTTGAGGACAATGAGTTCAGGCATGAAGGAACAAGTGCCACCGGCATAGGCCTGGTTATAAACAATTCTGGCACTGCTCCCAATGAAGTGTACCGTAACAGGTTTATAAAGCTTGAACAGGGCATATCTGCACAGGGTATCAACAAGGATACATATTCAAACAGCGGATTGCAGATACTCTGTAATGATTATATAAATACGGGTGCAGATATTCTTGTTCCCAATACTTTAGAGGAGCGTGGGCTTGGAATAGCTGCCCACCAGGGAGCAAATTCCCAAAACCCGCAGCACATGGCCGGTAACCTGTTCCACCACCATACTGCAGTGGATTTCAATGATATCAATAATGAAGGGGAGCATATTACTTATTATTATCCTTTGAATCACACCGACCCGCGGGTTAAACCAGAGGAATATACAGAGAATACCGTAACCGTTATAGAAGTTGAGTTCTTAGATGACTGGACTTATAATGATGGTTGTCCATGCAGGCTTGAATCCGGTGGCGGCGGAGGCCATGAAGAGGAACTGAAGCAGCAAATGGCCGAAAGCGAGCAACAAGCTAATGCCTTGCAGGAAACTCTTGAACTGCTGATTGACGCGGGCGACAGCGAGAGTCTGTTCTGGAATGTGTATATGAGCAGCTCACCTGAAGCCATGCAGGTTTATCAGGAACTTATGACTGCTTCTCCTTATCTGAGCGATACAGTGGTAAGCGCTGCCATATTTAAGGAAGACGTATTGATTGACGCCATGCTTCGCGATATCATGGTGGCCAACCCCCATTCGGCTAAATCTGGTAAATTAATGGAAGAGCTTGAGCAACGCTGGACGCCTCTGCCCGAATACATGAAGGCACAAATCATGCAGGGTAAAAGCATGGTGTCGGTAAGAGAAAGTATGGAATCAACACTTGCACAACATCAACTTGACAAGGCAATGGCAGTAAACGCACTTGCAGGAAACTGGCATAACAATACCGACAGCCTTGTATGGCTTTGGAGCACCGATAACAGCCTGGCCTCAAAATACAATCTGGCTTTCCTGTATCTTGAACTAGACCAGGCTGCACAGGGAACTACTGTATTAAACATCATCCCCACGCAGTTTAACATGAGCGGTTCACAGCAATCCGGACACCAACAGATCGCGGCTGTGTATGCTTTACTTGCAGTCCTTGCACAGGAACAGAAAAGCATACTGGAAGCCGACAGCCTGCAGATAGCCACACTCCTGGAAATCGAAGCCGGATCAACCGGCCTGGCCGGAGTATATGCACGAAACGCATTGCTTGCATTGCAGGCGCTTGCATACGATGAACCCATTTTACTTCCCGACCTGATGAAATCCAGGGCAATGGCTGAAGCATACAGCAAATTACTTGAAACCGGGCCGCTGAAAAACCTGGGCGTTTTCCCCATACCCGCCCGTGATTATCTGGTGGTGGAATATTTGCTGGATGCTGAAAGCAAAGGCATGATTGAGTTCACTGATGTCTCTGGCAGGCTGGTACATACCTTTTCGGTAAGCGGGCCTGTTAATCGGCAAATAGTTGACACCCGCAACTGGAAACCCGGCTGGTACATTGCTACCCTGAAAGCCCAAACAAAAACACTGGAAAGTGTGAAGTTTATAATTTCTGACTGACAAATACCCGGCTGCTTCGCTGATGAGACACCTTTCAATTATATAAAATTGGCGAAGCAGCCATTTTATCTTTTAATGAAATGAAAAGTATTCAATTTACTGTTATTATTTTTATTCTTGTATTAACCAGCCATGCTCAAAATCCTCATAATGGAGTTTACTTTGGTTTGCCAAATACTAATGTCTCCATCAGAGACCTGGTTGAGTATTATGACCAAGGATATTATTTGCAAAACTTAGCATCTACTACTTCAGGCTCAGGATCAGTAGGGTGGAATATGAAAGCTGATATCAATCTGGACTTACAATGGGATCAATTTTTAACTCATAGTTCAGGTATTGCTCGGGGTAATACAGTAATATTGGACCTTGATGGTAATAAATATGTTGGTGGTATTATATTTTTTGACTCTCCTGATCTTCCATTTCTTGCAAAGTTTAATGCCTGCGGAGAGAAAGAGTGGTGTTATGTTTTCCCAAGAGAAAATTATGGACAAGGTACTGTTATGGATATTGAAATAAATAATTGTGAGGAAATTATCTTGTTGATTAATTATCTTAATCCTGCTTCGCCGGAAATTAGAGATCGTATATTCCTTATCGCATTAGACAATGAGGGTAAACTATTGTGGGAAGACGTGTATGCATCACCAGATATTCATCCCTTGTTAAGGAATCCAATTGTTTTTGAAATAAACGAACTTAACAATGAGTATTATTTATCCGGTTATTGCTATTATGCATATCCCAGTAATCCAGGCACTTTTTACTTAACTCCTTTTTTTATTGGTATTGATAGCCTTTTTCAGGAAAAGTGGATATTACCTTTTGGTATGTCTGATGGAATTAGAGGTGATGCCTTTTCTTCAATTTTATTGAATGACACTATCATCATGGGAGTTGGATATCGAAGAGCAGGTACCGCTGCCTGGGGGCTTCTCATGTTCTACTCAACCGATGGAAACATTATTGGTTATAGCCAATTAGAAAATGAAATAATACAACCTACAATTTCATCACAATTTAGAAATATTGAAATAATTAACGATTCACTTTTTATGATTAATGGGTTTTATGAACCTGAATATCTGTCAATCTACAATATGGAATTTATTGTTGATGCCAGTTGCACTCTATACAACTATCAGCCCAGGCCTAATGCAATTGGACTTTCAAGTTTAATAAAAACCTCAGATGATAGTTTTGTCGTTGGGACTTCATATAAAGTTGGTAATGCATTGAGTCAAGGATTGGTTTACAAATTCGACGAAAACCTCCAATCCGTTCCATTCGATTCTACTTTCCGTGTTTACGACAGCCTCTGTCCTTACCCCATACAATCGGGTACTATAGATTTAACGGGCTGTATGGTATTAACCTCAACGGATTGGATACCCACGCCGCAGGAGTATTATGCAAGCATACGCACAATCCCCATCACCATTTACCCTATCCCGGCAAAAGACCACATTACCTTTGCCCTGGAAAACACAGAGCACCACCGGAATATAGAGCTAAGGTGCTTTAATCTGTTGGGAATGCAGCAGCACCAAACAAATGTGCTGCAAGGCCAGAAGCAAGCCACTGCCAACGTAAGCAACTGGCCGCCGGGCATGTATATTTCCGTGGTTTACAGCGATGGAAAGCCGGTGGGAAGGGGGAAGTTTGTGGTGCAGCGGTAAAGGAAGAAAGAAGGGGAGACAAGGAGATGGGGAGACAAGGAGAATACCCGCCCGACCGCTCCCAGCGGTATGACGGGTAAGCAACCAAATTAAAAACAAAAAAACTATGAAAGCAATTACTGGAATTTTTATGATGCTTGCTTTAAGCAGTTTTGCTCAGCAAAGCGATGACTGGATCACTCCTTTTGCCAACATTGAAATAAAGGAAGGTAACATATATTATTCCTATACCGAAGGTGCTATGATGCATGCCAGGATTTCCCCTCTGTTCATTACCGGTAACCTGATAGTCACCATTGAATCAATGCGTTATCCTGAATACGACAGCCTGCAATACTGGCAGCAGGCGATAATGGAGGTAACTTCCGCAAACGATTTTAACAGCAGCAACCGTACGGACAGGGAGTTTTTTCTGCGTGCCTTCGCATTGCAATGTATATGGAGCATGGGCAATCGGGAAAGGCTGCCGGCTAATGCCGGATATGATTTTGTGTTGCAATGGTGCGGAGATGAAGATAAATGTCTTGCCGCACAGGCAGTAACGGTGAAAGATTTTTATGACGAGGTTTCAACGGTTTTGAAATAAATGGTGTAACGGGAACTCTAAAATCTGATTAACTATGAAAAAATTTACCAAAACCTTTTTCAGCCTTAGTTTTATTCTGCTGCTGGCAGTTAGCTCGAATGCACAAATATGGGCACCTCCGGGCGCCAAATGGTACTACTCTTTTTCTAATTTCTGGATTACAGGGTATGTCAGTATTGAGAAGTCAACAGATACACTGATTTACGATAATTCCGGCGGCCAGTTCCGTGATTGTCAGAAACTGGATAAGACTTTCTATTCTTACAATAATCTCAATGGAAACCTGGATACCATATTTTTAGGAAGTGAATACACCTGGAGCAACGCTGATACTGTATTCATATTCCGGCATAACCGGTTTTATGTTTTGTATGATTTTTCTGCACAACCCGGTAACACCTGGATCGTACCTGAAACAAACAACCTTTTTGGGGAAATATGTGATTCTGTGGGAGTGGTTAACGTTGTTTCGGCTGGCGATACTGTCATAAATGCTGTAGCATTAAGATATATAGTTGTTGAGCCTGAAGATCAGACCCATTGGGTGTTATTCGGAAAAATCATTGAGAAAACCGGCCCGTTGTGGTATATGCTTCCTGAGCAGGCTTGCATTATTGATTATATGGAGGGAGGCCCGCTGAGGTGCTATCAGGACAATGATTTTCAGTATATCTCCGGCATTGCCCTGTATTGCGATTATATTGTTGGAGTTCAGGAACCTGAAGCAAATTCGTTGGTGATATATCCCAATCCGGCAAAGCACCATGTAACTATTAAATGCAAACCGAATGAACAATACGATCTGGAGATAATAAACTCATATGGCAAAACCATTAAAAAGTACCATGAAGTCGGAAATGGGATGAGCATCAACCTGCAGGGAATTGAACCGGGATTGTATTTTGTTTCGTTGAGAAATATCTATCAGAATATTAAAAATACCAAATTGCAGATATTAAGAAGGTAGAAATATGAAACCTTAAACAGCATATATTGATTTAATAGCGCTGAGTGACAACATATAAAAAATACTCAGCACAATGCTTTTACCTGTATAAAGCAGGAATCATATAACATTGAGTTTGATCCGAACTGTATATATAACCATCTGATAATCAATACGATATCTCATAAATTAACCATAATATTATTCTAACTATGAAAAAGATCATTTCCCTCATTCTGATAGTCTTACTGGCACAGGGTTTATTTTCGCAGCAGTTACAACCCGGCTCAATTGACTGGAGTTTTAATCCGCAGGATCATGGCTATGGCAATGGTGCCAATGATTGGATATCAAAGGTTGTAGAACAGCCTGACGGTAAACTGCTCATTGGCGGCTATTTCACAACTTATAATGGGATTGAACGCAACAGAATGGCAAGGCTTTACGCCGACGGAACCCTTGACCCGACATTTGATCCGGGAAGCGGCTGTGAGTTTGGTTTTGATTTTCCAATGGTTTCTGATATAAAACTGTTCCCTGATGGCAAAATGCTCATTACCGGAAGTTTTCAAAAATATAATGGCGTGGTGGTAAACAGCGTGGTGCGCCTTCATCCCGACGGAAGCCACGATACCTCATTTCAAACAGGCAGCGGGGCAAACAACAGGATTTCAACGATTGAATTCGAGGCTGACGGCAAGATATTGCTGGGTGGCAGTTTCACAGTTTTCAATGGCCTGGATGTTAACAGGATTGTACGGTTGAACGCGGATGGCAGCACCGATCAGGAGTTTCAGGGACCGGTATTGCAAAATTTCATGAGTCTTAATGTCATTCGTTCACTTCCCGATGGTAAACTGCTTGTGGGTGGTTCATTCACACAAGCGGGTGGTACAAACAATAATTACCTTGTGAAATTGATGTCAGATGGGAGTATTGATGAAACATTTTACGCTGGATACACGGCTGTAAATTTACCCTGGTTTGATGAATATCCCTTCGTGTATGACATATACTTAACCCTTGAAAATAAATACCTCGTTACAGGAAGATTATCGTATTCTATACCAGGCACATCATTACATAAAGGTATCATGTTGTTAAATCCCGATGGCAGTCCTGATCCCGGCTTCATCATTCCCACTCTGACGCCATTTCAGGGGTTCCAGCCATACATGATCTCTGTCAGCCCGTGTGTTGATGGGAAATTCTATGTAACCGGGGGTTTTTCCTCCTTCAACGGAGTTCAAAGACGGAATATTGCCAGGATTTTTGGCGATGGAACACTGGATCAGACATATGAACCTGACGGACAAGGAACTTATGGCAGAATAATCATTCAAACAGGTGGAAAACTCCTGTTGACGGGCGAGTTCAGCTCAGTGAACAATATCCGTTTAAACACCTGGATGATAAGGTTAGATGAAAACAGCCTTGATCTGACCTTTAATCCCTATACCGGAGCCAACGATTATGTAAGGGCATCATGTATTCAAGATGATGGCAAAATTCTTATTGGTGGAATTTTTCATCTGTATAATGGTGATTTAAGGAGAAACCTGGCCAGGCTGAATCCTGACGGGTCAACAGACGCTTCTTTTGATCCCGGTTTAAGTATGAACCATCCAGGCATGACATACGCAATTGCAGTTCAAAGCGATGGCAGAATGCTGGTGGGAGGAAGTTTTACCAGTTTTAACGGTGTCTCCACCGGCAGGATTGTTCGCCTCAACGACGATGGCAGCATAGACCAGGATTTTGACCCCGGTACCGGCGCCAATAATCTTGTTCAAAACATCAGGATTCAGGCTGATGGCAAAATCGTTACTGCCGGTTCTTTTACCTCTTTCAATAATGTTGCTGCCGGACGCATTGTGAGGCTTAACATTGACGGCAGTCTTGATACCCAGTTTAATACAGGAACAGGCGCCAATGGTTCTATCCTTAGTATTCTTTTACAACCAGATGGTAAAATACTTATAGCAGGCAGTTTTACAATGTTCAATAACACCCCGGCTAACAAAATTGCCCGCCTGAACAGCGATGGCAGCCTTGATCCGGATTTTAATACAGGCAGCGGAATTGAAGGAGGAAATGTTCTCGTAATTCAACTTCAGAATGATGGAAAAATTTTGGTAGGTGGACTGTTTACTTCATACAATGGCATACCCGCAAAAGACCTGGTTCGTATAAACAGCGACGGCAGCCCCGATGAAACTTTTAATCCGGGGAACTCACTTACAAGGGTTGAGCATTTGCTTGTTCAGAATGATGGGAAAATGATCGTTTATGCGAGAGTTATTCAGCATGACAGTGCACCGGTAACCAATCTTGTCCGGCTCAACAGCGATGGCAGCCGTGATTTTACGTTTGAGAGCGGCTCCGGTTTTAATAGTTTGGTCTATACTCTTGCACTGCAGCAGGACGGGCATATCATTGCCGGAGGGCTATTTACCGCATACAACGGAATTGGAAGAAACCGGATCGCCAGAATTATTGGCAGCGAGGTACTGTGCGTTCCACCCTTAAATGATCAAGCTGAAAAATGGCAGGTTTATCCTAATCCCGCCTGCGGCACCATCACGCTGGATGCTGGTGGAGAAGCCCGGAATGCCACTGTCAGATTGTATGACTTGAACGGACGTGTACTTCTGGAAAAAGGAAATATGAACGGGCGGCAATTTGTGCTTGATACCAGGTTGATACAACCAGGTGTAATCATTATCGAAACAACAGAAAGCACGAAGGTCGAAAGGATAAAATTTATTAAGTCAGCTTTGTGTGATTGAAGCATTGAGTATGACACTCTATCCGTAACAATTTATGATCCTGTCATCTGTCTCCTGCGGCATTTTTAATAAGCAATTGTATTCCCCGGATTTTGCATCAGGCAAATACTTATATCTTTGCAGCCGGCAGCAGAGTGCAGCCATAAAGTATTTATCATCTTCAAATTCAGTAATATATGAAAAATTTAAAAGATTTTGATTTCAAAGGAAAAAAAGCCCTGATCCGTGTAGACTATAATGTACCCTTGGATGACGATCAGAAAATTACCGATACAAACCGGATTGATGCAACTATTCCCACCATACGCAAAGTGCTTGACAAAGGTGGAGCGGCAATTCTCATGTCGCACCTGGGAAGGCCTAAAAAAGGTCCTGAACCTAAGCTTTCGCTTAGACACCTGGTAGCCTACCTTGAAAAGGTATTCACAACCCAGGTTCTTTTTGCCGACGACTGCATTGGCGAGTCTGCCCGCAGTATGGCCGGCGAACTGAAGCCCGGCCAGATCCTGCTTCTCGAAAACCTGCGGTTCTACAAAGAAGAAGAAGCCGGCGATGTGGATTTTGCAAAAAAACTGGCCGCCCTCGGCGATGTTTATATCAATGATGCCTTTGGAACCGCACACCGCGAACATGCATCCACTGCGGTTATTGCAAGGTTCTTTCCCAACGATAAGCTTTTCGGTTTCCTGATGGAAGGTGAAGTCAGCAGCCTGAAAAAAGTTGTTCATGGAGCAGAGCGACCGTTTACGGCCATATTGGGCGGAGCAAAGGTTTCGTCAAAAATCAAAGTCATCGAACACCTCATTGGCAAGGTTGACAACCTGGTCATTGGCGGCGGCATGATGTTTACATTCATAAAAGCCCTGGGAGGCAATGTCGGAGGCTCGTTGGTGGAAAACGATTTGATCGAAGTAGCCAAAAATACCATCGAGGGTGCAAAATCCTTTGGTGCAAAGCTGATTCTTCCTGTTGATGCCATTGCTGCCGATGCTTTTGTTAACGATGCCAAACGCATGGAATGTCCTGCCGGTGAAATTCCTTCGAACTATATGGGATTGGACATCGGGCCAAAGTCGTGCAAACTTTTTGAAGAGGTGATCATGAATTCCAAAACGATACTCTGGAACGGACCTATGGGTGTTTTTGAAATGTGCAATTTTCAGAATGGAACAAAGTACATTGCATCGGCAATTGCCAACGCTACTCAGAAAGGTGCTTTTTCGCTGGTTGGCGGCGGGGATTCAGTAGCTGCCATCAACAAATTCAAAATGGCCGATAAAGTCAGCTATGTTTCCACGGGTGGAGGCGCCATGCTCGAATACATTGAGGGTAGCATACTTCCAGGCGTTGCAGCCATTGAAGGAGAGTAGATAACCGGCATGAAATCCTTCCGTTTGTTTCTTCTTTCGATCCTTAGTGGCCTGCTGTTTAGTCTGGGCTGGCCTGCGCATGGTTTTCCGTGGCTGCTCTTTGTGGCCTTTGTTCCTGTGCTTGTCATCGAAAACCATTTTGTGAACCGGAAGGCTGAAACATCTGTTTATTCGATCATTCCCTTTGTTTTCCCGGCTTTCTTCATCTGGAACCTGCTAACCACCTGGTGGATTGTTCATTCCACAGCAATTGGAGCTATTTTGGCCATTGGGCTAAATTCCATTTTCATGACTGCCTGGTTTACTCTGTTTCACTTTACCCGCCGGAGACTCATCAATCAATCGCAGGGTTACCCTGCGCTTATTTTTTACTGGATCACATTTGAATATATCCACCACCACTGGGACTTGAACTGGCCCTGGCTTAGTCTTGGCAATGGCTTCAGTGCTTACCCCAAACTCATACAATGGTACGAATATACCGGCATGTTCGGTGGCAGTGTTTGGATACTTCTTGTGAACCTGCTGGTATATTTTGCTATTGTTCGCCTTTTGAAAAGCTTTTCGGTGAAATCACTTCTGCAGGAAGTGACAAAGGTTTTGGGTTTGATCCTGATTCCAGTCATGGTATCACTACTCATTTACAACAAATGGGAAAATGAAAGTGGGCAGGCAGTTGACATTGTTGTTGTTCAGCCCAATCTCGATCCTTATCTTGAGCAGTATGAACTTGATCCGCTTGAAGTTGTGGATCGCAACTGGAATCTTGCATTGAAAAAACTGGACAGCAAGGTTCACTATATCGTATGCCCCGAAAGCGCCATTCAGGAATATGTGTGGGAACACCAGATACAGGACTCTGAAAGCATTCAACGTTTCCGGGAATATTTACTGGGATTTCCGCAGGCAAGCCTCGTCATTGGATTAAGCTCGAGAAAAATTTACTGGCCGGGCCTAACGCCCTCACATACTTCACGGAGGCTGAGAGACAGCGATTTGTTTTACGATGCTTATAACACGGCCATCATTATTGACACCTCGCAGTCCTACCAGTTGTATCATAAGTCGAAACTTACACCCGGGGTTGAACAGATGCCCCTTACACGCTACCTGAAATTTGTTGAAGAGCTGGCTTTAGATCTTGGCGGAACCGTTGGAAGCCTGGGGATTGACAGCGTTCGAACTCCCTTTACAACTCATGATGGTTTGAAAGTTGGCACTGCTATTTGTTATGAGTCGGTTTACGGTGAATTCATGGCCGGTTTTGTGAGAAATGGTGCTGAGGTCATCTTTGTGATCACCAACGACGGATGGTGGGAAAATTCTCCGGGACACAGGCAGCATTTACTGTTTTCCTCCGTGAGAGCAATCGAAACGAGGCGATATATTGCCAGGTCGGCCAATACAGGGATTTCCTGTTTTATCAATAAACGGGGCGACATACTTCAACGAACAGGCTACTGGGAACCGAATGTAATAAGGCAGGTAATTTTCACCGGAACAAACGAAACCTTTTATATAAGGTATGGAGACTATATAGCCCGTATCGCTGCTTTTGGCACCGTGTTTATGCTTTTGACTTCAATCATGCTTTCCTTGATAAACAAAAGGAAATTAAAGATTTAGAAACAATCACATATTATCTCATTTATCAAAATAAAAATCACAATTCGCTTCATTGTAAATAATTTTTATAATTTAGCTGCCCAAAATGAGCATGGAAAAACCTGATAACCCTTTCGGAGAGGTGGCCGAGTGGTCTAAGGCGCACGCCTGGAAAGTGTGTGTTCCGTGTGGAACGGGACCGAGGGTTCGAATCCCTCTCTCTCCGCGACTTTAATAAGCATCTGATAACTAAATTATATCTGTGAATTAAAAATCAATTGCAATCAACTATGAAAAAAGTAATCGCTTTGCTGACCATTGCCGTAGTGCTAATGCTCGGAATTTCAAAACAGGTGTGTGCACAAGATGAAACTGCTGCAACCCAGGGTGTTCAAACCGAACAAACTTCCGTTTCTCCTCAAACTCTGACACCTCCAAGCACTGAAGGCAAAACCTTTCACCAAATTCTCAAAGAGAAATTTATTGAAGGCGGCCCTGAGTTTATGGGCGTAATCCTGCTTACTTTTATTTTTGGTCTTGCCCTGGCTATTGAGCGTATCATTTACCTCAGCCTTTCCACCACCAATACTATGAAATTGCTCAACAATGTTGAAGCAGCCCTTGAAACGGGAGGATTGGAAGCCGCCAAAGATATCTGTAAAAATACCCGTGGCCCGGTAGCCAGCATTTTTTACCAGGGACTCGACCGTTACAACGAAGGCCTCGAAATGGTCGAAAAATCTATCGTTTCGTATGGGGGTGTGCTCATGGGACGCCTGGAAAAAGGTCTTTCCTGGATTTCATTATTTATTGCCCTGGCTCCTATGCTTGGCTTCCTTGGTACAGTTATCGGGATGGTTGAAGCATTTGACGCTATTGAAGCAGCAGGCGATATTTCACCAACCATTGTAGCCGGTGGTATTAAGGTAGCTCTGTTAACTACCGTTTTCGGGCTGGTCGTTGCCATTATTCTTCAGATCTTTTACAACTACATTCTCTCAAAAATAGACAGCCTGGTTAATGACATGGAAGACAGCACCACTTCATTCGTGGAAATTCTTGTTAAGAACGAGTTGAAAAACAAAAAAACCAAGTAACCAATGGAAAAAAATATCACAGTAAGGGTTTTCAAGATAATCTCACTTATCCTGATCCTTATCGCAGTTGTCAGCATCGTGTTTCTCTGGGCGCAGGGCGAGAGTGAAATTAAGGAAAACCTGTCGCTCCAGAACCGGATTTTAAATCCTTATTTTATCACAGCGTATATTGCTTTCGGATTATGTGTGGTATTGGCGTTGTTATTCCCAATTATCAATATCATCTCAGAACCCAAAAATGCAGTGCGCGTTTTGGTTGGTTTAGGAGCCCTGGTACTGATTGGTATCATCTCGTATTTATTGTCCTCAAACGAATTTTCAGCCCTACAACTACTTGAATACGAAGTCAGTGAATCAGGATCGCGGTTAATTGGTGCAGCTGTTATTGCCACCTACTTTATCGCGTGCGCTTCTGTCATTGCAGTGCTTTATGCTGAACTTTCAAATCTTTTTAAGAAATAAAAACTAATAGATATGGCGAGACCCGTAAACGAAATCAATGCCGGATCAATGGCTGATATCGCCTTCCTGCTGCTGATCTTCTTCCTGGTTACCACAACCATGGATGTAGACTCAGGTATCGTCAGAAGGCTTCCGCCACCCCCCGATCCAACGGTAAAACCCCCTGATATCAAAGAAAGAAATGTAATGAATATTCTTGTCAACAGCCGTGATGCATTGTTGGTTAACCGCACAGCCGGTGATCTGACGACTTTACGCAGAACTGTGAAAGACTTTATTCAAAACAGAAACAACCGCCCCGATTGGCCGGAGAAACGTTTAGAAGTTATTGAAGGACTTGGAGAAGTGCCTGTTTCAAAAGGAATTATATCACTCAAAAATGACAGGGGAACTTCATACGATATGTACATTCAGGTACAAAATGAACTGGCAGCTGCTTTTGCAGAAATGCGAAACGAATTGGCAATGGAAAAATTTGGTGTGCGATACGACCAGCTTAGCAATGCCGACTGGACCAATGCCATCAATAAAGCTATTCCTGTGGCTGTTTCAGAAGCCGAACCAGAAGATGTAGGAGGAAAATAACATGTCAAGATTCAGAAAAAAAGGCGGTAAAACCCTTACAGCAATTTCAACAGCATCACTCCCGGACGTTATTTTTATGCTCCTTTTCTTTTTTATGGTTACCACCGTGATGCGTGAAACAACACTCATCGTAAAGGTTAAGTTACCCGATGCCACTGAAGTCCAAAAACTGGAACGGAAATCTCTGGTCAGTTACATCTACATCGGCCCTCCGCTACGCAGTCAGATATTTGGGACTGAATCCCGTATTCAACTAAATGACAGGTTTGCCACTGTTGGTGAAATTCAGAACTTTATTATTGCTGAACGGGAAGCCCGTGATGAAGCCGACAGAGGTTTTCTCACCACTTCACTGAAGGTGGATGAAGAGGTGAGAATGGGAATTGTGACGGATGTTAAACAGGAACTCCGCCAGGTTGGAGCTTTCCGTATCAATTACTCTACCAGAAGAAGGGTTGAGTAGTTTCTTTCTAAAAAACTATTTGCCGGGATCAGTTTTGCTCTGCAAAACTGATCCCGTTTTTTTATGCTTTGTATCGCGGTGCCTTTGCCGGAGAGACAATTGATAAATACCAACAAACAGAATCAAAACCATACAGGT
>CAYQRU010000075.1:0-7303 GCA_964419945.1 uncultured Bacteroidales bacterium
CCCGTATTTCTCGCCAAATGCATTGAGATTGTGCTTGTGTCTTTCTTCAAACTGTTCAAGCGTTGGAAGGAAGCTCGAAATACCCATTTCTTTCATTGTCTTTTCCAGCTTGATGAAAGGGTAGAGTTCAGCGTCGAAGTTTGGGATAACCATATCAAGTTTTTCGCGTGAGTGGATGTATTCGAGCCGTTCGAGGATGCTTTCAATCCCTGCTGAAGGGTAAGGTATCTGGTAAGTTTTATCTACAATATCATGCATGAAAATTCCAGGCTCCAGCGATTCGTAGGAAAGACCAATGATCCTGCAATCGAATGAGTCAGCTTCCTTCAGACCGCGGATTACTGCCACACCCGGGCCGGGACTGTCAATGGCATTTAATCCCGACACGGCAATGTTTAACTGTCGTTTCTTAGTCATTTTCAATCAATAAATAATTTCGCAGCAGAGAGACAAAATCTTCAAAATCCTTCTCAAACGATGATTTATCAATGTTGTATTTCTCCATTACTTTCGCTTCAATGCTCTTTTGATTTTCGCCGTCTTTCAGGTAATTGATGATTTCGGCTCCCATCGGATTCACGGTGAACGATTCGCCTGTATCAGGATTGAAAATCAAACCTGATGCGCTGACGGCTATATTCTTTTTAATTTTCATATTGAGATTATTTTTGTCTTTTGATATTCAATTAATTAAATTCAATCATAACTGGAATTTTTTGCTTGTGAAAGCTTCCGCCCAGAATGAGTTCAGCCGTAGAAATAATATCAAGTATATTAATTTGCTGATCCTGATTTACATCGGCATTCTCAAAACAAAAAGGAGAGGGATTTAATTGTAATATATATGAGCTCAGAGTAATCAGATCCAATAAATTGACAAGACCGTCACAGTTGGCATCCCCAGGCAACAAAGCATTGTTTCTGATTAGTTTAACAGCATAAATAGTAGCGCTGGCTGAAGTCTGATTGGTCTGATTCTGGGCAAAAGGATTAATAATTGGACTATGAATACCCCCAAAAATATAGCCGATCAGAATAGTATCATGCTGTATTTCGTATAATAAGATAATCTTTGATGAAGTATGCGGAAGACTGGTATTTATAATAAATTCAGCACTGGCGCCATGTAACAGAGGCATCTCAACCGGAAAAACGAACTCCTGTAAAGTGCTGTCAGCATACCTGGTAAGCCGGCTTATCGTCTTGGTAAAAGGAACCAGATTGTCCTGAATAAGTTGTCCGTTCTGATAATAGTATTGACTCATTCCACCAAAAAACAATGCATGCATTTGATTGCTTTGACTGTCAAATAAACAAACTTTTGCACTGTGATAATTGCTGAGGTATTGGTTAAATTCAGTTATCGGGTTATATCCCTGAGCGTTGATGTCAACGGGGTAAAGAAAGGGCAAATCTTCATCAACCTGAAATACTCCGGATGAAACGGTATAACCCATACTTCCATCCGGAAATATTTGCGGAAGCAGGTTGTAATCTCTGCGATGCAGGTGCACTGTGTCTGTGATAGCCTGATAATTGCCAAAACTAAGTTGGGTGCCGGAATTGTTAATGGTAAATTTACGAATCTGGCTGGTGTAAGTCTGTGTATAGGTTGGAAACCCAAATGGATTGTAGTTACCATCGAAACGATGCCCGCCCACGAGATAGAATGTATTATCAATTTTTCCGAATTGCCCTCCGGTAACAGCGAAAATGTCGTTTTGCAAATACTTGAAATGTTGTGAGATGTCCGTTCCCGCGATGATGGCATTGACAAGGCCAGACACGCTTAAAGATATAAGCCCGGGAAAGGTGATATGATCATTTGCAGATGGTGCATAAGCATATCCTCCAATAATATAAAGCGTATCAGCATCCTGATAAAAATTCATGTTGGTGGATTGCAGTTGTTCCTTTAAAGTTGCAGGAAGCGTATTAACAGAAGCAGACCAAAAAGACTGACTGTTTACATTGACAACATAAATATCCGTATTGTTGAATGCCTGTGGAAATGCATTAAAAGGCTGGCGGGCATGCAAACCATCTTTCCTTCCTCCGATAATCAACCATTTGTCCTGGTGCACTCCAAATGCATAAGAGTGTAGTCCCGGCAATCCCGGTACTGTAACTGCAGTAAGCGACAAGTCATAATTGAAAGCGTCCTGAGGATATAACATTCCGGGAACGCAAAAAAGCAAGGTGAAAATAAAGACATTTGCGATCCTCATTTGGTTATTATTTAAAATTACAATATATAAATTGCTTAAAATCTGTGATTTGAATAATTGTATTTGTCAATATTTTTATTGAATCCCCAGGATGAAATCTTCTGAACGATAATCACCGGCCGTGATGTAATAAAAGTAAGTGCCTCGTGGAAGTTGTGATGTTTCGATGCGGATGCTTTCAAAACCGCTATTGACCTGAATCGTCCGAATGCTCTGTCCTTTCGCGTCTGTAATAACCAACTCACCTTCAGTAACTCCTAAGGGTAATGAAAAGGGAATAGTGGTAAAATTCTCAGCAGGATTGGGTCGGGCAAACTGCATCAAATCATACGGTTCAATAACTCCATCGTCACTGCCGGGTAACTGCCCCGGCAGGCTGTAAACAAGGGTTTGAACCGTATAATTGGGATATGTGGAATAATTGTAACTGTATGCAACCATTTTGGTTCCAAGGTTTATCAGTTTATGTGTGTACAAATACTGGCATCCCGGAATATTCAGCAGTTCTGTGCCATTTTCTCTGATGATCCTTGCAGTGTAAGTGTAATATTGCCCGGTAGTGTTGTAGTTATAATAGATATACGCAAGGCACAGCGTGTTATCAGTAGTAAACAGGTTTTCGGATACAAACTTGATGTCGTATAGATAATTATTCGCTGGTACCGAAAGGTTGATGGTTTTCCACAAGGTATGGTTGGTATTATAAATGCGGCATTGGTTCGCACCCACATCCATAACATAAAACTTGTAGCCAGAATTCGTAAGATTGGTATAAGTGCCTGAATGGCCGTATGTGTTTTCGGGAATGATTTGTCCGTGCACAACACACAGAAACAATACAAAGGCTGAGGTTATAATAGTGCGATTCATGATAAAAAATTTTTTTGATGATTATTGGTTGTTGTTTTTTTGACCTGAATCTGGTTGCGCTTTTATTGGTTTGACCAAATTATCGCTGCCCATGATAATATTTACGATGTTCACCAGGTCCATGATATTGATCTGCCCGTCCGCATTTATATCGGCATTAACCAGGCAGAATGGAACAGGATTCTGACCCATAATGTAGTTAACTGCATTTACCACATCGAGCAGATTTACCATCCCGTCACAGTTCGTATCGCCCTGCATACCGGACAAATTTCCGGGTATATCGTTTATGTGTGTTTGAACCGTATAAGGTGATACAGAATAATTAAAGGAATATACCAACAGCTTGGCGTTGCCATTGGGAAGTGAATGAACATACATGTATGCTCCACCCGGAACATTAATCAGTACAGTGCCGTCTTCCCTTATCACCTTTGCTGTATATGTATAATACTGTCCTGTTGTATTATAATTATAGTACACATAGGCAAGGCAAAGTGAGTTGTCGGCTGTGAAAAGGTTTTCGGACACGTAACCTATGTCATAAAGAAAATTATTTGCAGGAATCACTAGATTAATGGTTTTCCATAAAGTATGGTCGGTATTGTAGATGCGGCATTGGTTCTGAGCAACATCCATTACATAAAATTTATAGCCTGAGTTTGCCAGCCTTGTATAGGTTCCTGAAACAGGGTAAGTACTCTCAGGAATAGGCTGGCCTGCGGCTATTCTACTGATCCACAGTAGCGTAATAGCTAAAAAAATGCTTTTCATCTAAGCTGGTGATTAAGATTTCTATACACTGGAATTAAAAGTTTAAATTCAAAAAAGCAGTGTGATTTGCCTTTCTTTGGCAGGTTTCTAAAAATTGTGGCAAAGCTACAATCAAATGCGCCATCCGTATGTATGGTATTTATCATATTTTGTATAATATTTTAAGAAAAAGCCGGTGTCAAAATTCTTTGTTTTATGTTTGTCCGGCGTTCATAAAAACAGAGAACATGCAAGAAATCAATAAGGTAAGATTGAGAGAGCCATTACCCGACATTCTTAAAGGTATAGCAGTAGTTCGCATGATCCTTGTCCACATAGTGGCTGTGCTTGCAACACCCCATTTATTCAGTAGTACTGCAGGACGACTGGTTGTATTTCTTGCCGGGCCACCAGGTGCACCTCTTTTTATGCTTATCATGGGATACTTTATTGCACAATCGGGTAAAAGTACAGCTATTACGGTTTACCGAGGATTCAAATTACTGTTCTGGGGATTGTTGCTCAACCTGGGCATGAACCTGCACCTGCTCATTAAAGTCATCAACGGAACAATGGAGGTAAATCCCTGGCCTTTTGTTTTTGGTGTAGATATTCTTTTTCTGGCTGGCTTTAGTCTTATTATCATGGCTGGTTTCAGGAAATTGTTTCAAAACAACATTTTAGCCTGGATTCTTCTGGTAATGTTTTTTACGCTTGCCGGAAATTATATCCCGGTGTACAATGGCGATGTACCGTGGATTCGGTATGCTCAGGCTTATTTGCGTGGAAATTCTCACTGGTCTTATTTCCCGGTATTCCCATGGTTTGCTTATCCGGTGGCTGGTTATATTTTCTATCTTCTTGTGCAAAAATACGGGCTGAACGAATTTTCGCGCAAAGGCTTGATTTACATAGGCTCAAGCCTCCTGGTCCTGATTATAGTTTCATTTTCATGGGGATTCTCGATAAATGTTGATTTTTACAAGTACCATCACCATTCCTTTATGTTTTTCGTGTGGGTGATGCTCGTGGTGGTTTGCTGGGTAGTTCTCATCCGCCTGTTGACCATGAACCGCAATAACTCGCTGTTTTCAAAATACCTGCAGTGGGTAGGGCGGCATATTACCAATTTTTATGTATTCCAGTGGTTGCTCGTAGGTAATATAGGTACAGTGCTTTATAAAACCCAGGGTGGATTTGCCATTGCCGGTTGGTTTTTTCTTATTGTTTTGTTAAGCAGCTTATTGGTTTATTTGTGGAGGCTCTGGAAAAAGTATTTGGCCTCATCATGATAATAGACTGAAAGATACAACTTGTTATAAAATTACCTGCCTGAAGGAGTTGTTTTCAGCACAAGCAAATGAAGCGAATGCAGACAGACCATCGCACAGCTTGATAAACATTATATCTCTCATTGATTGTCAGAGGTTTCGTCAGCAAGAAACGAATCATTCAGCAATCTATCTTTGTCTCTTTTATAATCGGTAACCGAAATCCCGGTTATGTTTTTAAATTGGGTCGAAAGATACTGCACACTGCTGTATCCCATCATAAAAGCAATTTCGCTGAGGGTAAGCTCGCCATATTGAACCAGCTCCTTTACCTTTCTGATTTTTTGCCTGATGATGAATTTTTCGAGCGTGGTGCCTTCGTGTTTCGAGAAAATGGTAGAAATATGCTGATATGAAAGGCTGAATTTTTCGACCAGGTAATCCGAGTTGCGAACCATGGCATTGTAGGTGCTGTAATGAACCAGGTCAATTACCGCACTTTTAATTTGTTCCACAAGTTGCTTTTCCTTGTCCTGAGCCAGTTCAAAGCCTTCGTTTTTGAGCAGTGTGTTGATATTTTCCATGCTGACCAGATCCGGATCAAATCTGATCACAGCTTCACCAAGCCTGATATCCAGTGCCTCAATCCCTGCATCAGCCAATATTCTTGATAGAAGCCTGATGCAACAGTGGCATGACATATTTTTTATTATCAGCTTTTTGCGAATCATGCTTAACCTGCTGTAAAAATTCGAAGTGGAATATATAACTCATACACCACCAGGAACTGCAAAATTAGCTATTTCTTAACCTGTTTGATCATTCCTCTGATCACCTGTTCGTCCATTACATTAACATACAATAACCTATGATAAACCAGCTATATATTTGAGAAGGATTTTTTAATCATTATAAAACAGCGCCGGCAGAAATTAAATAAGAAAAAGGCATTGAGGGCTTCATGCCTGACATGAATTCCAATGCCTGATACTTTGCAGAATGAAATTGAAGATATTCGCCTGCTATTCTGTTCCTCTGATTATTTTTTGCCGGCCTTCTGTTACTGCAAACTGGCAAATACAGAATCCACCACCAACTTCCCATCCTGAGTTTGTAATCTGGTCATACAATTGCTGGGAAATGTATTGAGGTGTATAACTGATGTTTCTGAATGTCAGATGCCTGTGAAAAGCACGAAGGTGATTTCGAGATCCACGGTAAAGCTGAGTCAACACAAAATCAATATCCACATTGTCAGAATGGTTTTCGATATGATCAATCAGATCGGCAATATCATAATCTTCAATAATGGCTCCAACAACCAGTGCCTCGTTTAGTGAGGCTGATCCCTGCAGGATAAGAGCATCATAAAGTTGTTGTATTTCAGTGTTCTGAAAGATTCCTGCCTGGTGATCAAGCCCTGGATCGGGCAAATTGTATTTTTCAAGAAGCGCCTTGATAGCAATGGTGTGGATAGTTTCGCTGTTCGAAATGTTATTAAACACAGGAATGGGATACAAACTATACATAGCTGCATACACATCATGAGCCAGCAGTTCCTCTTCGCGTACAAACTGTAAGAGGGCGGTTTCGTCTGCCGAAGGTATTTCATAAGGCATAGCATTGATGCAATTGTATATACAATCAAGTATTCCCTCTGTTTTCAGGTTCTCATTTTCAGCAGAGATGATTTGATCAAGCTCACTAATACCGGAGTATTCTGCTTCAGTTTTACTGGCCGATTCAATTTTATTGCAACTGAACATGGTTGCTGCAAGTGTCAGTACGGTTACTGATAAGGTGATTTTTAAAGCATTGCTTGTCATAATGAAATGTTTTTAAGTGAGTTTTAAAGAATCGCAGCAAAGGTAATATCGCCATTCAGCCTGTATGTTACGAAATTTCTGAAATATTGTACAATATTTTCCGGGTGGGACAATTGAGTAAATTTGTTGCATATGGTCATTCATTATCAATGAGTTGCTTGAATAAAATGTGAAGGGAAATTTGCATTTCAATTTCTAATTGGTAAGCAATATGGCGTGTCGGTTTATATTAACGGACCCCCTTTTCCTATTTCCTTCAAGCTAGAGGACTAAACAATATTTATGAGCTCAGGTAGTTTATTTACAATCAGTTGCTTTTTACTTCATTATGGTTGTAATCACCGAAACAGAAAGG
>CAYQRU010000075.1:7313-18959 GCA_964419945.1 uncultured Bacteroidales bacterium
AGTTGCTTTTTGCATAAACATTGTAATCATTGACAAATCTATGAGGTTTACTATCAATCAGCCTCCTCTTGTTGCTGTGATGTAATTTATTGAACAACAAAATATATTATCATGAAGATAGTAAGACTATTCTCCTTTTTAATACTTGCCTTTTTCTCTGTTATTAAAACCGCAACCCCGCAGGGTGTCGGAATTGGACAGTGGCGGGAGCATCTGCCATATCAAAATGTAATTTCCATAGCTGAACTTGGTGATCTGATATACGCCGCAACACCTTACAGCCTTTTTTCGTACAGCCGTACCGATGCCAGCATATCTAGGCTAAGTAAGGTCAACGGGTTATCAGATGTAAATATCAGTGTCATTGCTTCCGACCCAAACCAAACATCACTTATCATTGCTTATTCAAATGCCAATATTGACCTGATTCAGCAAGGCCGTATTATCAATATAAGCGACATAAAACGCAAGCCCATCCTGGGGAACAAAACAATTAACAACATTGCGTTCATCGGAGAATTTGCCTATCTGGCCTGCGGTTTTGGCATCGTAAAATTAGATATCACCAGGCACGAAATCGTTGATACGTATATCATTGGACCTGGTGGAACCAACATCAATATCAATGACATTACTTTTTACCAGACCAATTCACGCATCTATGCAGCTACAGAGTCGGGTATTTTGTCAGCTGACATCAACAGTCCCAATTTAGCGCATTTCATATACTGGACCCAGGAAAACATTCCCGGAAGCACCTTTGCATCTTTCAATCTGATAAACAGCTTTCAAAATAAATTACTCACCAATAAACCCGGAAATACACAGATCAACGACACTATGTTTCTTTATGACGGTTCATCGTGGCAGTATTTCGATAATACCAGGACCCGCAGCGTAAAAAGCATAACATCGTATAATGACAAATTGCTGGTCACACATGACAACAAAGTGTTCATTTATGATCAAAACCTGATAGAAGCTGTCAGCATTTCCGACTACAAACCCGGTTCCGTGAACTCACGCGATGCCATGATAGCCAGCGACGGCAAGACCTTTATTGCAGATATGGGAGCAGGTTTAATGAGGCAACTGGATAGCGATTTCAGGTTTGAATCCATCAGGCCGAATGGTCCTGCCACCTTTGAGGTTTTTGCCATGCTTGCCTGTAAATCAAATGTCTATATGGTTCCGGGAGCCAGAACCAGTTGGTGGGATAATACATGGAAATCGCCTTCGGTTTCAATATTTACAGGCCAGAGCTGGACTACCAGGCATCCCTACAACACTTCAGGTATGGAATCATACAGCGATCTTCTGTGCATTGCAGTAAATCCGCTTGATCATAACCATCTTTTCATTGGTTCGTGGGGTACCGGAATGTTTGAAATGATTGACGGACAAATCACGGCAACATACGATGAGACTAACAGTTCACTCCGGTTTCATACATTACGTAATAACTGGATCGGAGTGGGAGGTATCGCTTTTGACACCCGCGGAAATATGTGGGTTACCAACAATCATGCTGCCGATCTGCTTTCAGTGAAGAAACCCGATGGCAACTGGCGGTCTTTCAATTTAAGTCCGGTAGCCACTGCCATTGAGCTGGGAGGAATTGTGGTTGACTTCAGCGAACAAAAATGGATGCTGTTACGCCAGCATGGATTACTGGTATTCAACGACAATGGCACCATTGACAACATTTCTGACGACAGGAAGAAAATGCTTTCTGGTGCCGCCGGAAATGGAAACCTTCCCGGTTCTATCATTCAAAGCCTTGCCATTGACCAAAATGGTGAATTGTGGATTGGAACCAATGAAGGTGTTGCAGTAATCCGGAATCCGGAAAATGTGTTTTCCGGAAACAGTTTCGATGCTTACAGGCCCATCATTGATCAGGACGGATATGGAGCATATTTACTGGAAACAGAAGCTGTTACAGCCATTGCGATTGACGGGGCAAACCGCAAATGGTTCGGGACTGACAGGGCGGGCGTTTTCCTGATGTCAGCAGATGGCATGGAACAAATATACAATTTTAATGAAAACAACAGTCCATTGCTATCTAACTCCATAACATCCATCACTATTGATGAAAACGGGGAAGTATATTTTGGAACCACCAGGGGCATCATTAGTTTCCGTTCCACCGCCACACCGCCCAACCCACAGTTGACAGAAGTTACTGTCTTTCCCAATCCGGTAAGACCCGAGTATGATGGACCCATCGCTATCAAAGGTTTGACAGGAAGAAGCGATATTAAAATAACTGATATTGCAGGGAACCTGGTGTGGAAACAGGACGCTGCCAGTTCTGCTTACCAGAGAGATGCCGGTGTTTTTGGCGGACAAACCATCTGGAACGGAAGAACCCTGAACGGACAACGGGCAAGATCAGGTGTTTATCTTGTTTTCATTTCCAATGATGATGGAAGCGAAACCATGGTTGCTAAAATTTTGTTTATGCACTGATGTTATGTTGCACCATATCCGCGGAATTGTTCTTTATCACCTCCGCTATTCCGAAACAAGCGTCATCGTAAAAATCTATACCGACAAATTCGGTCTTCAGTCTTACCTTGTCAAAGGAGTTGGGTCACCAAAATCCAGAATCAGGTTGGGAATGTTTGAATATCTGAACCTGCTTGAGTTGGTGGTTTATTACCGTGAGGGAAAAAATCTTCAAACTATCAGGGAATTGCAGCCAATACATTTCTTTTCGACGTTGCACTCAGATATCAGAAAGAGTTCCCAGGCACTTTTTATCAATGAGGTAGTATTAAAAGCCATCAAGGAAGAAGAAAGCAATCCTGCGCTGTTTAAATTTTTATATCAGCTTGTTCTTGAACTCGATAAGCCTGGTTCTTTTTCACCTGTTTTTCATTTGCGTTTCTTACTGGATTTTTCAAGTTTCCTGGGATTTGAACCAAGAAGAAATTATATCCGTGGTTCCTGGTTTAATTTGCGTGAAGGAGTCTTCGAAGAAAGCCGACCGGAACATACTGAATATATTGCTCCGGAATACACGGCCTGTTTAAATGTCCTGCTCCATCAGGAAAATACAATAGATGTTTCATTTTCAATTCCTGCACCAGACAGAGCAGTCCTGCTGAACAAGCTGATAGAATATTACAGGCTGCATCTTCCCACCTTCGGCGAGTTAAAGTCGCCGGAAGTGCTTCATGAAGTGTTAAGCAAATAAAACCACACATTACAGGGTGGTTTTTTGAATTAATTGGCCGTCATGGGTTCCTGTAACAAAAGATTTTATACTTTTGCACCCGCATTTTTGCTCTCATAAGTTTGTCCGATGGTGTAATGGTAGCACTGCAGATTTTGGTTCTGCCTGTCTAGGTTCGAATCCTAGTCGGACAACTTCTAAAAAAGCCATTACATTCTTATGGCTTTTTCCTTTTTATATACATTGATATTAAGTGGTTATAAAAAACAAAGTGTCCAATCCAATCATCTTAAACACCTTTTCCATGGCACTGCTTGTATTTTTTTCCGCTTCCACATGGACAAGGATCGTTGCGTCCTACTTTTTTCTCCACCCTGATAGGTTGTGTGATCTGCGGTTCACTGGTGCGATGCGCCTGTGATAGCATATCGGTACGTTCAGTTTTCAGGTTACGGTTATCAATCCCTCTTGGTGCACGGGCTTCACGTACATTCGAGGCATCCTGCAAAGGTAGCTTGCCTTTGATCAGAAATGAAGTGATCTCGCGGTTGGTCTTCTGCAAGAGGTTCTTAAACAACTCAAAGGATTCAAACTTATAGATCAGCAAGGGGTCTTTTTGTTCATAGGTAGCCGATTGTACACTTTGCTTCAGTTCATCCATTTCACGCAGGTGGTCCTTCCACGATTCGTCAATGATGGCAAGTGTAATTCCTTTTTCGATGGATGTGATCACTTCGCGACCCTGGTCTTCATAGGCTTTTTTCAGGTTGGCAACTACCTGCATTGATTTCATACCATCCGTGATCGGAATGGCGATGTTCTCGTATCTGGTTTCTTTTTCAAAGACCTCCTTGATGATGGGATATGTTTTTTCGGCAATGAACTTCGATTTTTCTTTATAGTTTTTTGAGGCCGCTTCGAAGAGCTTCTGTGAGATCACATTCTGGTTTGCACTGTGAAATTCCTTTTCCGTCACAGGACATTCGAGCAGCAGCGTTTTGATCAGCGTTTCGCTCAATCCCTGATAGTCGCGGCTGTCGTAATAATCGGCAACAATCTGTTCACAAAGATCGAAGGTCATGTTTGATATGTCAATCGAAAGTCTTTCGCCAAACAAGGCATTACGGCGTTTGCTGTAGATCACCTCGCGCTGGGTGTTCATCACATCATCATACTCGAGCAACCGTTTACGTATGCCAAAGTTGTTCTCTTCCACCTTTTTCTGTGCCCTTTCAATGGATTTGGTGATCATGGAATGTTGGATCATCTCCCCTTCCTTGACTCCCATACGGTCCATCAGGCTGGCTATCCTGTCCGATCCGAACATGCGCATCAGGTCATCCTCGAGCGAAACAAAAAACTGCGAACTTCCCGGGTCTCCCTGCCGTCCTGAACGCCCGCGTAACTGACGGTCAACGCGGCGCGATTCATGTCGCTCAGTACCTATGATAGCCAATCCGCCGGCATCTTTCACACCAGTCCCCAGTTTGATGTCGGTACCTCGACCTGCCATATTGGTGGCAATGGTTACAGTACCGGCTTTGCCGGCTTCAAGTACGATGTCGGCTTCCTTTTGGTGAAGTTTGGCATTCAACACGTTATGTTTGATATTCTTTCGCTGCAGCATGCGGCTGAGTAATTCAGACGTCTCAACCGAAGTGGTTCCTACCAGTACAGGCCGGCCTTTATCAATCAAATCCTCAATTTCATTGATCACAGCATTGAATTTCTCACGTTTGGTCTTGTACACCAAATCTTCCCGGTCGTCGCGGATGACGGGTTTGTTGGTCGGTATCACCACAACATCCAATTTGTAGATGTTCCAGAATTCACCTGCTTCTGTTTCGGCTGTACCGGTCATACCGGCCAGTTTTTTATACATACGAAAATAGTTCTGCAGGGTGATGGTGGCATAGGTTTGTGTGGCAGCTTCCACTTTCACATTCTCCTTGGCTTCGATGGCCTGGTGCAGGCCGTCGGAATAGCGCCTTCCTTCGAGGATACGACCGGTTTGTTCATCAACAATTTTTACCTTGTTGTCCATCACCACATACTCGATATCTTTTTCAAAGAGTGTGTAAGCCTTCAGTAGTTGGTTGATGGTGTGCAGGCGTTCCGATTTGATTGAAAAATCCTGCAGCAATTCGTTTTTCTTTTCAATTTTTTCTCTTTCAGGCAGGCTAAGCTTTTCAATTTCGGCCACAGCGGCGCCCATGTCAGGGATGATGTAGAAATTAGGATCGTCATATGCCTTGGTAATGAGGTCAATACCTTTTTCCGTTAATTGCACTGAGTTGTTTTTTTCTTCGATCACAAAGTACAATTCATCATCAATCAAATGCATGTGCTTCGATTGCTCCTGCATGTAGAAATTTTCAGTCTTTTGCAGCAGGGCTTTCATTCCTGGCTCACTTAAAAATTTAATGAGGGGTTTACTCTTTGGAAGGCCATGGTGACAGCGCAGCAATAATTCTCCACCCAGTTTTTCATTTTCGGGAGTTGGGGTTGGAACCTCAAGCAGGTTTTTTGCATCGGCCAACATTTTCGTAACCAATTGCCTTTGAGCGTTATATAATTTCTGAACTTCGGGCTTAAAAGCTTCAAATTCCTGTTTGTCGCCCATGGCTGTAGGACCAGAAATGATCAGCGGGGTTCTGGCATCGTCAATCAAAACCGAATCCACTTCGTCCACAATAGAGTAATTATGTTTGCGCTGAACCAGGTCTTCGACGCCACGTGCCATATTGTCGCGCAGGTAATCAAAGCCAAATTCGTTGTTAGTGCCATAAGTAATTTCGGCCTGGTAAGCATTACGACGGGCAGGCGAGTTAGGCTCATGCTTGTCAATACAATCCACCCTAAGCCCATGAAATTCAAAAAGCACACCCATCCATTCGGAGTCGCGACGAGCCAGGTAATCGTTTACCGTAACAATATGTACTCCTTTTCCGGGGAGCGCATTCAGGTACACAGGCAAGGTGGCCACAAGGGTTTTACCCTCACCGGTAGCCATCTCAGCAATTTTTCCCTGGTGCAGTACCATGCCGCCGATGAGTTGTACGTCGTAATGCACCATGTCCCAGGTAATTCTGTTGCCTCCTGCTATCCAATTGTTATGAAAATACGCCTTATCGCCCTTTACCTCCACATGGGCACGGGTGGCAGCCAGGTGGCGGTCAAAATCGCTGGCGGTTACTTCGATCAGGTTGTTCTCTTTAAATCTCCTGGCAGTTTCTTTCATGACTGCAAAAGCCTCCGGCAGGATCGTATTCAGGATGTCCTGTGTTTTTTCATAGCTGATTTTTTCGAGATCGTCAAGTTCTTTATAAATGGACTCTTTTTCAGCCACATCCATGTCATATCCGGTGTCAATCCGTTTCCGTAAATCGGCAATATGGTTTTCTTCGTTTGAGATATGCTCTGCAATCAATCTTCTGAATTCCGCAGTTTTAGCTCTTAGCTCATCGTTACTCAGGGTTTTGATGGTTTCATACGCAGTCTTGATATCGGAAAGTATGGGAAGCAGTGCTTTAACATCGCGCTGCGATTTAGTCTTAAAAAATTTCTTAAAAAAGGAAATCATAGTTTAGGTTCTTTATATGAAATGCCGGAATGCAGTCAACCAGAATAACGTGATGTTTCCAATATTTGGTAAAAGTTTCCGGATAAATTTGGGATTGCAAAGTTAACAGAAAAGATTGAAGCCGCTTTTCGGCGGCTTCAGATAATGTTAGTACTCGTCTTCGTGGAAGAAAAAATCTTCCTTGGTTGGATAGTCGGGCCAAATGTCTTCGATACTCTCATAAATTTCGCCCTCATCCTCAATTTCATTAAGATTTTCGATGACTTCCGGCGGAGCGCCCGACCTGATTGCATAATCAATCAGTTCTTCCCTGGTTGCTGGCCAGGGAGCGTCTTCGAGTTTTGAGGCCAGTTCTAATGTCCAATACATTTATGAAAGGTTAGGATTAAATTTTTTGCAAAAGTAATTTTTTTAACAAATAAATCAAGTGTTTTGTGGTTTATGTTGTAGTGCTTTGATTATGAAAGTGTTATTATTCTAATCTCGCTTTCCACGGAACCTCTTTACCGTTGTTGTCATACACAAATTTACGGGACAGTACAAACAGGTAATCGGAGAGTCGGTTCAGGTAGCGTATAACGACAGGCTCAACAGGATGTTGCATATCCAATTTAATGGTAATGCGCTCCGCACGGCGGCATACGCAACGGGCTATATGTGCCAGCGACGATAAGCGGTGTCCACCCGGAAGTATAAACGATGTAAGCTCCGGCAGGGTTTCATTCATCCGGTCTATTTCCTTTTCGAGCAACACCACATCGCTTTCTGAAAGTTGAGGCAGTTTTCGTTGAGGAGGATTTTCAGGATCACTGGCCAGCAGGGATTCTGCTGTAAAAATACGGTCCTGTATTTCAGTCAGAATTTTTTTCGTGTGTTCCTCAGTGCTCTCATCGCATATCAATCCGATGAAAGAATTAAGCTCATCGAGTGTTCCGTATGCTTCGATGCGGTCATGAAACTTGGGCACACGGGTCCCACCCAACAATGAAGTTTCTCCCCTGTCCCCTGTTTTGGTATAGATCTTCCATTCCCGGCTCATATTACATTTATTTAAAAGGTTCATAGGAAACGAACGGCAAAAGGTTTTGTTCAGACCCAGTAGATGAATTCTTCATCAAAACGGCTGCTGCAGGATTGATGCTTGTTTGCCGGGATACTCCTGTGCTCATTTTCCTGAATGCCAGAAATCAAGCCTTCATCTTCTCAGATTCCGGTCAAGTAACACCTGAAATAATCAAACCTGAACAAATGAACTCCCGGACACGGTACTACATCAACACCTTAAACAGCGCGCTCTTCCCGGCTGATACGCTGAGCTTCCAGGTTCATCTCGTCAGAGGCAATCTGCCCGTCAATCAGTCTGATGATACGGTGTGCATGGCGGGCAATGTCTTCTTCGTGTGTAACTACAATGATGGTGTTTCCGGCACGGTGTATATCCCTGATCAGGTTCATGATTTCTACGGTGGTTTTCGAATCAAGGTTGCCGGTAGGTTCATCGGCCAGAATGATGGAAGGATTATTGACAAGTGCCCGCGCTATGGCTACGCGTTGGCGTTGTCCGCCTGATAACTCGTTGGGTTTATGGTGAGTGCGGTCGCCAAGCCCAACGGAATTCATTACCAGGGTAGCCCGTTCAGTGCGTTGTGTTTTACTGATACCTGCATATATCTGGGGCAGGATCACATTTTCGAGGGCTGTAGAACGCGGCAGCAAGTTAAATGTCTGAAAAACAAATCCAATCTCCTTGTTTCTGATCTCGGCAAGATGGTTGTCGTCGAGTTTGCTGACATCTTTTCCGTTCAGGAAATACTGACCGGATGAAGGAGTATCGAGGCAGCCCAGAATGTTCATCAGGGTGGATTTCCCTGAACCGGAAGGGCCCATAAGGGCAACAAATTCATTCTTCCTGATCACCAGGTCAATGCCACGAAGCGCCCTTACGGTTTCTGATCCAACATGATAATTTCTGACGATGTTTTTAAGCTGAATGACTTCCTCGTTCATGGTTTAAAGTATTGAGAGTGCAAAAGTAGGAAAGTTTGGCTTTTATTGATACCGGTTTTGCTCCGTTAGATATCATGTATTGCAGGCAATCAACCGTTGAATACATGAAGTAGATTAACTGTTTATGAATGAAATATTTACTCACATGTAACTAAAAATCCGGCAGGATATTGTCTGTCCCGGACATTACTATTGATCAAATCATTTTGAGCACAAACTCCTCCCGGCTCAATTCTTTTCTGAAAAATACAATTCCCATCCTGTAAAGATCAATGCTTACGGTTACGCGGGGATGGCTTTTTATTTGCTTCCAGGCTTGTTCCATGCCCCGTGACCAGTGTATATCGTCGAACACCATAATAGTGTCGTTATGCGATTTTTCCATGCAGGTATTAAAATAACCGAGCGTCGGCTCTTTCCGGTGGTCTCCGTCAATAAAGACAAAATCAAGACGCGGTTTTTTTTCGATGACCTTGCTGAGAAGTCTGCCAAATTCACCTGTCAGCAGTTCTGTATTCTTAATTCCGCAACGTTCAAAACTTTGCTGGGCAAGTTCTGCCGTATTTGCACAGCCCTCGATGGTGGTGATCTTTGCCTCAGGATTGGCCAGCGCAAGATATAAGGTGCTGATACCCAATGAGGTTCCTAGCTCAAGCACATATTCCGGTTGGTATTGGCGTACCATTCTGAACAACAATCGCCCAATCTTTTCAGAAACTGCAGATAATGCTGCGATATCCTTTATCTTTCGATACCTGATCCTGAATGGATTATTTTCCGAGCTGGCGCCGAAATCAGTTACTTCCATCGCTATTGTTGAGTGTCTGAAGCGTTTTACGGCCTTGTCTGTCAGCAGGAATTCTTCAAATTGATGGGTATCGTTCAGCACTTTTGTAACAAATTCGTACACAAACGGCGAATGAATGCTGTATCTGGATTTCGCTTGCAACAGGTAAATAACATATCTGATGGCCCGTCCCGGTTTTAGCATATGTAAGTTATTTTGAGTTTATTCCAGGTGCAAAAAGAGTATTAGCAGTGTCAGATATTATCCGCCCCATGTTTCCCTGTCGAGGCTTCTGTATTGTATGGCCTCTGCCAGATGCTCTGTGCGGATATTGGGGCTGCTGTCGAGATCGGCGATGGTCCGGGAAACTTTCAGGATGCGGTCGTACGCACGAGCCGAAAGGCTGAGTTTTTCCATGGCGGTTTTCAATAAAGCCATTCCCGCATTGTCAATGATGCAAATAGTTCTCAATAATTTACTGCTCATCTGTGCGTTGCAGAAAATATTTTTGTGTTCGGCGAACCGTTGTTCCTGGATATAACGCGCCTTTTCGACCCTTTCGCGGATGATAGAGCTGGGAGTCGAGGGGCGGTTGCCGGTAAGCTCCCGGAATGGCACCGGAACGACTTCCACATGAATATCAATACGATCGAGCAGGGGTCCGCTGATCTTGTTCAGGTATTTCTGAACCGTTCCCGGCGGACAGACGCAATCGCGTTCAGGATGGTTGTAAAAGCCGCAGGGACACGGATTCATAGCTGCCACCAGCATAAAGCTGCTGGGATATTCAACGGTAAACCGTGCACGGGAAATGGTGATCACACGATCTTCCAGTGGCTGCCGTAACACTTCGAGCACCGTGCGTTTAAACTCCGGTAACTCGTCGAGAAACAAAACTCCGTTATGAGCCAGTGAGATTTCTCCCGGCTGTGGGTTTGATCCTCCTCCTACCAGGGCTACATCGCTGATAGTATGATGGGGAGCGCGAAACGGCCTCACGGAGATCAGGGAAGCCTCCTTACTCATTTTCCCTGCAACAGAATGTATTTTAGTGGTCTCCAGCGCTTCATGCAAATTCAGGGGAGGAAGAATGGATGGCAGTCTTTTGGCCAGCATGGTCTTCCCGGATCCGGGCGGCCCGATAAGAATTGCATTATGCCCTCCGGCTGCCGCAATTTCCAGTGCGCGTTTAATGTTTTCCTGTCCTTTTACATCAGCAAAATCATGCTCATAATGATTCAGTTGCGAATAAAACTCTTCTCTGGTGTTTACAATGACTGGTTCAAGGCCTCCTCTCCCATCAAAGAAATCTATGACCTGCCTGATGTTCTCAGCTCCATATACTTCAAGATCGCTGACAATGGCGGCCTCCCGGGCATTTTGCAGTGGAAGTACAAACCCTTTGAAACCCTGCTTCCGTGCTTCAATGGCGATGGGTAAAGCTCCTTTGATGGGCTGAAGGCTTCCGTCTAAAGAAAGCTCCCCCATAATGATGAACTCGCCCAGGCGTTCGCCTTTAATCTGCTCTGAAGCGGCAAGGATACCCATGGCCAGCGTAAGGTCGTATGCCGAACCTTCTTTGCGGATATCCGCAGGCGCCATGTTGATGACAATTTTCTTACCCGGGATCTTGTAATGGTTGTTCCTGAGTGCAGCCTCAATCCGGTGATGGCTTTCTTTCACGGCACTGTCGGGTAGCCCGACCATCATAAACTGAACGCCGATATCAATATTTACTTCTACCGTAATCACCACGGCTTTAATGCCGTAAATCGCGCTACCAAAGGTTTTTACTAACATATGGAATGTGTTTTGACGTGAGATGGTTGATATTCTGAAATTTCCAATAAAAGTATAATTTTTTCAAAATACGATAACAGTGCAATGAATGTTTCCCGTATTACGAAGGTGAAAAGGTCAAAGGTTTGAGTGGCACATCGGCATGAGAAGATAAGGCTATAACCCATAAACAGTGTCAGCTTAATCATTCCAGTGCTTTTGATTCAGGGTATTGAAAATGTCTTACTCCCGCAGCATTGTGCTTTTAAATGAATGGTTCTGTGTAAGATGGGATAAGATTAATGA
>CAYQRU010000076.1:0-18897 GCA_964419945.1 uncultured Bacteroidales bacterium
GGCTGCTGTTGCATCCTGCAACTTCATAATATTCTGGGGAAGTATTTCATTCAGGGTAACATTAACAGTAACATCCTGATCTACTACCGAAACATCTCCACTGGCTGGAGTATATCCTTCCTTAACAACAGACCAGGCATATGTACCGGGAATGATATCCGGAAAAATATAATTTCCAGCCGGATTGGTGACTGCTCCAAGTGTTACTGTTGCACCTGTTACCGGGTTCTGGTTCTGGTCTTTCACCACAAAAGTTACCGTGTAGGCCTGAGGTCCACTGAGGGTTAACGTTCCGTTTATAACTCCGGTGATAATATTTTGCCCAGCAGCATTGCCAATAATGGCGTTTTCGAGGTTCATAGCATATACACCTGCTGTGTTCGGGGTGGTAAGCGTATAAGTTGCAACGATACCTGAGTTGCCCAGGAAGTTGGCATTCGTCAGAGAAAAAGCCAAAGCCCTGAAAACATTGGTACCGGGAAGTATGCTGGCCTGTATCAGGTGGTCAACCTTACGGGCCGGATTCAATACGGCTGAACCGGCCACATAACCGAAGCCTGCCGGCAAAGGAACATCATGCTGATAACCAACAAATGGATTATCGTTTATGATTTCCATATTTAATGCTACATTGGCGCCGGCGGCTGCAGTTGCATCCTGCAACTTCATAACATTCTGGGGAAGTATCTCATTCAGGGTAACATTTACGGTTACATCCTGATTCACTACGGTAACGTTGCCATTAGCAGTGGTGTAACCAGCTTTTGCTACCGTCCATGCATAAGCACCTGGAAGCGTATTAGGGAATACATAATTGCCTGCCGGGTTAGTAATGGTTCCAAGTGTTACCGTTGCACCTGTTACCGGGTTCTGGTTCTGGTCTTTTACCACAAAAGTAACTGTGTAAGCAGTAGGACCGGTTAATGTTACAGAACCGTTCACAACGCCGGTAATAATGTTTTGACCAGCAGCATTACCAATAATTCCGTTTTCCAGGTTCATCGCATATACTCCTGGGGTTGTGGGCGTAGTCAGGGAATAAGTGGCTATTACACCGGAATTACCCAAAAAGGCAGCATTGGTCAAAGAAAATGATAATGCCCTGAAAACGTTGGTGCCGGGAAGTATGCTGGCCTGTATCAGGTGGTCAACCTTACGGGCCGGATTCAATACGGCTGAACCGGCCACATAACCGAAGCCTGCCGGCAAAGGAACATCATGCTGATAACCAACAAATGGATTATCGTTTATGATTTCCATATTTAATGCTACATTGGCGCCGGCGGCTGCAGTTGCATCCTGCAACTTCATAACATTCTGGGGAAGTATCTCATTCAGGGTAACATTTACGGTTACATCCTGATTCACTACGGTAACGTTGCCATTAGCAGTGGTGTAACCAGCTTTTGCTACCGTCCATGCATAAGAGCCTGGAAGTGTATTCGTGAACACATAATTGCCTGCCGGGTTGGTAACGGTTCCGAGTGTAACCGTTGCACCTGCTACCGGATTTTGGTTCTGGTCTTTTACCACAAAGGTCACTGTGTAAGTCGTTGGGCCTGTAAGTATAACTGTTCCGTTTACTGTGCCGGTGATTATGTTATTTCCCAGCGCATCACCCAGGATAGCATTTTGCAGATTCATGGCATAGTTGCCGGGAGTATTGGGTGTTGAAAAAGTGTAAGTTGCAACGATCCCTGAGTTTCCAAGGAAAGCAGTATTTGAAAGTGAGAAGGCCAACGCCCTGAAAACATTTGTTCCGGGAAGAATGCTTGCCTGAATAAGATGGTCAACTTTTCTTGCCGGATTCAACACCGCGGAGCCTGCTACATAACCAAAACCTGCTGGCATTGGAACATCATGCTGATAACCAACAAAAGCACTGCTGTTGGTGATTTCCATACTGACTGCGACATTTGATCCAGCAGCTGCTGAAGCATCTAATAGTGCCATGATGTTGACCGGTGGTACAGGAGTCAATGTAACATTAACAGTAACATCCTGATCAATAACAGTTACTTCTCCATTAGCAGTTTGATAACCATCTTTAATAACAGTATAACTATAAGTTCCCGCAGAAATATTGGGAAAGGTATAATTACCAGCCGGATTGGTTATTGCGCCGAGGGTAACTGTAGCTCCTGTAACCGGATTTTGGTTGGGGTCTTTAATAACGAAGTTTACAGTATAGGATGTTCCTAACAATGTAACTGTTCCGTTGGCTGTTCCTGTAAGAATATTTTGTCCGGCAGCATTTCCCAGGATGGCATTCACAACAGGAAATGTGTAAGCGCCGGGAGTTGCCGGAGTGGTGAACGAAATCGAGGCAACGGCTCCTGAATTACCAATGAATGCAGCATTGGTCAGTGAAAAAGCCAGTACCCGAAGTGTCGTTGTGCCAGGCAATATGGCGGCTTGCATAATATGTCCTGCACTTCTTGCAGGATTTAATACAGCCGAACCTGCCACATAACTGAATCCGCCAGGTAAGGGCACATCCACCTGAAAGCCAACGAAGGCATCTTCGTTTATCACTTCAAGGTCAAGAACAATGTTTTGGCCCGCCGGAGCTGTAACATTGCTGAGCTGCATAACATTGTTGCCTGCATAAGCAACAAACATCCCCTGCAAGGTAAGGAGGGTAATCAAAAGTACAAATTTTCTAATCATGGTGTTTTTTTTTTGATTTAACCTTTGTGAATAGTTTAGTATGAATATTAATAGTTTAAAAAAATAGCTAAAACACTATATACCAATCAAATCCAATAATTTTGGACCGGATTGATATAAACTCCTACCACTCAAATACTAACCGGGCAGTATAGAGCGACCAAAAGTAATACTTTTTTGATTTCTGGTAATAAAAAACATAAATTTTTATCCCACGAACATAAATTTTTATTTTTTTTAAGATTTTTCTGAAAAATCACCGAACAATCATGACTTTGATTGATTTTTTGAACGCGGTATCCGAGCCTTCGGGAATGGCAAAAAAGTTAATAAAGTATATCCCGGAAGATAAGCCGGAGTCTTCATTTAATCCAATCATATGATTGCCAACTGACAAAGTTCCTTCAAGAAGCGTGGTCAATTCTTTTCCTGTCATATCCATGAGAGTCATGCGAACGTTAGCCATCTGCTGTGAGCTAATTTCAACATTGATATTCCTCTCTGAAGGATTTGGAAAGGTATTGATCCTGAATAAATCTGAAAAACTGCTCACCTCGCCGTCAAGCTTTTTAATAACCTTTACTTCGTTTGCATTCACGTTGGCTGCGAGAGCCTCACCCCAGCTAATAACAGACGCCTTTTGATTAAAACTGAGCAGGTCAATACTTCCACCGGGAAGGGGCCTATTGTTAAAACTGAAAATGATGACGGTAATAATTTCTTCATTTTCAGCCATTTCGACTTCATACCCTTCCAGCATGCAAGATATTTCTGCTTTCTGAACACCTTTGAGTTCAAACTGAAGTCCTGCAAGGGTTCCATCGCTATGCAAACTGATTTTTTCATTACTGATGTTCAAAAAAGCAGATTCTGACTTTACGGGGATATTTGCAGATTTTTTACCCCCGATGATAATATTTACTGTTCCAACCACATCAATTACGTTGATCGCTCCATCATTATTCACATCAGCATTTTCAAGGCAGAAGGGCTGAGGATTGTTGCCTAATATAAAATCTATCATATTGACAACATCCAATACATTTACTGTTCCGTCGCAATTTGCATCACCGGGTAGCCCAAAACTGATGACATGTGTTGAATATGCTGATTGGTAAACTGATTTGTTGGCATTGTTTTGCACAAAGACAATCACTGACAAGTCATTCATTTCCTCAACAAATGTTGTTGACATATTGTGACTGTATTGCAATGTCAATGGTTCGCCGGCAATAAAATTTACTACTGTTCCATTGGCATTTGGCAGCATTTTCATCATCACATGTTTAAAGGAGGTCTCGCCGTTGCTACCTACGTTGTTTACTGTTGTATTTTCAACCACAACGATATGAACGATTGCATTACTGATGGCGACCTGCGGTGTAATGGTTGACTTTACGGTAATATCATAACCATCAATGATATGCTGCGAATTTATCTCCATAAATGCCGGTGTATTCAAGGCAGCATTGTAAGCATTGGTAACTGCTCCCATATTGGTCGCAATATTTGAACCCTCAATAAACATCATGGGTACAGCATTAACACCATAATAAGTCCTGCGAACACCACCTTCAGCAGTGTAATACGGATCCCCTGAGCCTGGCCAGCTCATCTGGTATTTAATCAGGGTAAAATTCTGACCGTACTGGTTGAAGAACGGATTCATCACAGAATTGTTGAAGGAGGCACAGGGGCCACATGTAGAACTTGTAAATTCCTCAAACAGGGGTTTTCTGAGATTTGCCTGGTTAACCACGCTAATGGTTTTAATTATTGTATCATTCTCCGGAACGTCATCACCATTAAGTGCATTGACATCAGAAACCCAGGCTTTCAACTGATAAGTCCCCGGATCAAGGTTGATTTGCTGTGAACAAGTGAAGTTGTAAGATTCTGCGGTCAGAATATTTAATCCTGAAAATGGCGTTGTATTAACAGTACCATCATTAATTTGCCAGTTCACATTCAGTGATGTGATGATGGTAGAACCAAGATTAAATACTGAGCCTGTTACACTCTGGGTTCCGGCAAACATATCGGGAACGTTCAGAGAAGACATGGCGGCATCGAGTTCCGGAACCAGATTAACCTCAACATTATCAATATACCAATAATTAAGATTATAGCTATTTCCTGTGAAGAAAAAGCCAATTTGGAAATCGGGTTGGTTAACATCTGAATTCTCAACAACAAATATCTTTTGCTCTGCTCCGATTGCACCAGAAACTGGCAGCGTCCATATGTTGTTCCAGATTCCGAGGGCTCCGCCAGAGCGTGTAGCCATCCCAATCTGGTAGCTGGCAGTGTAATGATCAACACTATGTCTGAATTTTACTATTACCTTGCTGTATCCTGTCAGATTTATTGCCGGTGAAACAAAACGGGTTGTTGCATTAAACTGAGGAGTCCAGCTCAAACGGGCTTCCGGAGCTGATCCTCCGGCAGTGTTTGTCTGAGATCTTGACCAGTTTCCGGTTTGGTTGATTACTGACCATCCAGCCGGTGGCCAGGTTGTGCCTCCGAAATCTTCATTTAAAACCGTTTGACTTATAACCAGTTGAAAAGAAATTAGTGTAAAAGCGATAGTTAGAATTTTTCTCATATTAAGCTTTTGGTAATGATCATGATAATTAGTGTGTCTGTAAGAATAGCTACTCCTTAATTATATATTATTAAAAGGCCTTGCCGGAAAAGCTCCGGCAAGGCCTGAAACTTTTATTCGGTGATAATCAGTTTCAGGTTACGCAACACTGCTGTTTCACCTGCATCCTGAGGAATCGAACTGACCTGAAGAAAATAAACACCTGCTTTGAGTTCATCCTTCAAAGAAGCATCAAAACGATGGTTGCCTTCAATGAGCATTCCATTGTACAATACCTTTATTTCCTTGCCTGTCAAATCAATCAATCTGACTGTTGATTCTGACATGGCTGGAATAAAGATTTCGACAGAGAATTCTTTCTGAGCCGGGTTGGGATAAAGATGAACAGTGTAATTTTCAGTAAATACAGAATGATTGCCTTCCTGATGTTTTACGACTTTAATTTCATTGGCGTTTACGTTTGCAGCGACAAGTTCGCCCACGCTTATCCCTTCCATCTTTCTGTTGAATCTGAATAATTCAACTTTTCCTGAAGGAATCGGAGTATTGTCAAAACTGAAAATCATGCCTGTGAGTTTGCCTTCATGCTCTGAAGCAGAAAACTCAAAACCCTGCAGCATGAACTGAAGATCATTCATTGTTACGCCTTCAAGTTCAAATTGCAGCCCGGCCACTGTTCCGTCACTTTGCAATTCAATGCCATTGCTGTTCAGATAATAATGAACTGGCAATGATTTGACAGGGATGTTTGCAGATTTTGTACCTCCTGTTATAATATTTACGGTACCAACTACATCAATTACATTTATCACTCCGTCATTATTTAAATCTGCGTTATCAAAGCAAAAGGGTTGAGGATTATTGCCGAGCACATAACTTACAATTGTAACAACATCGAGTACATTGACTAATCCGTCGCAATTGGCATCGCCTGGAGTCACAAAACTGGTAACAAGGTCTGAATAGGCTGATTGGAAAATGGATTTATCGGATTTTTGCACAAAAACAACAACAGCCAGATCGCTCATTTCTTCAACGTTGGTTGTGGACATGTTATGGCTGTAATTCAACTCAAAAGGTACCCCGGGAACGAGATTTACCAGTGTGCCATTGGCATCAGGTAACATTTTCATCATCACATGTTTAAAAGATGTTTCACCATTGCCACCAACATTTCCTGTTGTAACTTTTTCAACAACCACAATGTGTGCCCGGGCATTTGTTGCAGAAACATGGGGTGTAATATTGGCCTTAACAGTAATATCATAACCATTGATCACATGTTGTGAACTGATCTCCATAAAAGCCAGATTATTCATCGCAGTGTTGTAGGCATTCATGATTGCGCTCTGGTTTGTGGCAACATTGGCACCTTCAACGTATAGCATTGGTACGGCATTGACTCCGTAATAAGTTCTTCTTACTCCACCTTCGGCTGTATAATAGGGATCGCCGGACCCCGGCCAGCTCATCTGGTATTTTATCAGGCAGAAATTGTGAGAATACTGCGCGATAAATGCATTGAATACTGTATTGTGAAAAGTTGCACACGGTCCACATGTGGAACTGGTAAATTCTTCAAACAGCGGTCTTCTTTGAATAAGTGCTGTGAGCACACTGATATTCTTTTGTAGCATGTCGTTGGCAGGATTATCATCACCGATCTGTCCGTTCACTTTAGATATCCAAACCTTTAGCACATAACTTCCCGGATCAACATTGATACTTTGATCACAGGTGAAATTGTAAATATTTCCGGTCAACAGGTTAAGACCAGAAAAATTGGTCGTGTTCACAGTGCCTTCATTAAGTTGCCATTTAACCTCCAGGGCATTGATGGCAGTTGTTCCGAGATTGAAAATTTTGCCAATGACCGGTTGCACACCGACCACCAGGTCAGGAACATCTATGGCAATAAGTGCTGCGTCGAGGTTAACAGGACTGAAGAATGACACTTCAATATCATCAATATACCAAAAATCAATATTGGCACTGTTCCCGGTAAAGAAGAAACCCACCTGGAAGTTTGCTGTTCCAACATCGCTGTTATTCACAATTACCATTACTTCCTGTGCGGGAACATTGGAAGACACCTGCTGGGACCATACAGTATTCCATGTACCTCCTGCTCCTCCCGATCTTGTTGCCATTCCTATAGTATAAGAGCCGGTATTGTGGTCAACCATAAACTTGAATTTGGCCAATACATGGGTAACACCTGTAAGGTTTACTGCTGGTGAAACAAAAGTTGAAGTACCATTAAAATTAGGTGTGCTTCTGAATCTACCTTCAGGGGACACACCGCCTGCATTAGCTGTTTGCGATCTTGACCAGTTTCCGGTCTGGTTAATTACTGTCCATCCTATTGGAGGCCATATAGCACCAGTGAAATCCTGTGATATGTACACCTGGGCTTCCATAAACTGAAAGGCAAGTAAAGCAACAAAAAGGGTAAGGAACTTTTTCATTTTTTTTGGATTTTGGTTTAACAATAAAGAAACTATAGAATAATTATACGTCAGTAAATTTTGGTATCAATCATTTGTTTAAGAAAAAGCCTGCCGGTGAAATACCGGCAGGCTTTTGGCATATTAATCAGTAACAACCAGTTTTATATATTTGGTATTTAATACATCATGACGACCGGATGGAGTTGCATTTACCTGCAAAAAATAAACTCCAGGTGTCAATTGAGCATCTCTGATCAATTCAAATTCATGGTTTCCTTCCGAAAGAGTTCCATTTTGAACCATGCTCACAATACGGCCGGTAATATCGGTAATTCTGATACTGGTTTCGGCAGTATATGAAAGGTTGACTTCGATGGTGAACAGTCCCTTTGAGGGATTAGGAAAAGCAGTCACGTCAAAATCATTGGCATTTACCAATAAATTTCCACCCTGATGTATGTAAACCTTCACTTCTTCTGCATTCAGATTGCCTGCGGTTATCGTACCCAATGAAAATTCATGATCTCCTGTATTGTATGCGAAAAGACTGATTTTCCCGGCCGGTATCGGAGTATTGTCAAGACTGAAAATGATTCCGGTGAGTTTATTGTCTACAACAGTACTTACATACTCATAACCGTTCAGCATGAAATTCAGATCAGATACTTTTGCTCCGTTAAGTTCAAATTGAATTCCTGCCAGTGTACCATCACTTTCGAGTTCAATTCCATAACGGTTCAAATAGAGGTTGGCAGCAGAAGAATTTATCTCATACCCGGAAGTTTTTTTGCCATTTAGGACAATATTTACCGTTGCGATAACATCCAGCACATTTATGTTTCCGTCCTGAGTCACATCGGCATTATTAAAACAGAAAGGTTCAGGGTTTAAGCCTGTGATATAATTTACTGTTGTAATCACATCCAGTACATTGATATTTCCATCACAGTTTGAATCGCCAAAAACAGGATTACTGCCTGTACCATGAACATGAATATCATCAAGGCCCCACCCGTTGATATTATAACTATTTGGTCCATGAGCGCGGAAACGCACCTGGAAGAGGTTTCCGCCCATCCCTGTCAGTAACTGATTGGTTCTGATGTATTCAGCATTGCCGTTACCAAGACCGGTAGTTGAAAAGTTTTCAAGCAGCGTCCATTCTGTTCCGGAAAGCGTCTTGTACTCCACGGCCATGAATTCTACCGTTGAATTACTATAATTATTAATAAACAGAATATAATCAATCATTACCTCAGACAGGTTGGTTGCATCCATCAAAGGACTTGTAAGCGAGAATGAATAGTTTGTCACAGAAGGGGTCCAACTGAAAAAAGCATTGGGTGCGCCGCTTGTTGAAGATGGTGGAGTGTAAGAGGTTCCAAACCCCCAGTTGCCCTGGCCTTGAGGGAAAGACCAGCATGTGAGTGCGGGAGTTCCAAATGGCTCAGTATAAGGTAAAGAGAATATGTCGCATAACGTAGTGAAAGAGACGGGGCCGCTCCATGCGCTGACATCTGAACCACTGCAAAGTGCCCTCGCATAGAAGTCATATGAAGTAACAGGCATTAAACCTGTCAGGGTATAAGAAGCAGATGTCAGATCCGGAATAATCGTTCCTGCTGAGTTGGGATCAAATCCTGCAGGTCCCCAGTTAATATCCCATGAAGTCTCAACTCCACCAGGTGCCCAGTCCAATACTGCAGATGCTGAGGTGACAGAGGAAGCAGCAAGACTATGAGGTCCCGGACACGATGCGAGCGCAGGTAAAATCACATAATCAACCCACGCGCGGTCTTCACCACTAGAAACCGATCCGTCTTTCATATATTCCCACTTGAAATTCTTTACGCCGGCAGTTACCGGGAATGCAATTCTTGTCCATGGAACACTACCGGCCCACTGACCAACCATCTGATTATTGATATAGAACTTCAGATAGTCGTAATTGGCTTCTGAGGATACTTTATAATAGAAGGAAATGGAATCGTTAGCACCGACATCATATTGAAGTAAAAGCTGTGATGACTGGTTATGGGTAACGGCTCCACTTCTTGCTGAATAAACTCCTTCGTATGGGCTTGCATCAGTAATGGTCCAGGGTAGATTACCTGCAAAAGTCCATGGGAATGATGAAAAATCTCCTGTTTCAAAATCCTCGAAGATAATTCCTATTTTTTGATAATATGTTTTAACTATTGTGTAAGGCCCGGAAATGATTGTATAGATGAATGTAACATTCTGACCAATAGGGGCACTTTCCGTAACAGTGACCGGAAATTCAGCCAACACAGATCCCCCGGCTGCTATCTCGCCCAGGCTGGTAGTTCCATTCAAGATTGTAACATAGTCACTTTCAGTAGTAAGCGTAACCTGCACTGGAGCTGAACCTATCTGTCCCATATTGAGAGTGGGAATTTTCAGCGTAGCACTTTCTCCCGGATCTAGATTGCCATTACCATTGCCTGCCGGATCCTGAACGACCATGTTGCCCGAAGTGAGGTTGGGTGCATGCGCTGATACATTAAAATAACTTTGCCATGTTTCGATACCGTTGGTGGTCTCAATCCAGAATCGAATATCATGTCCACCGGGAATATCATCAGCAACCTGGAAAGAAAATGCATTTGCAATTTCAAGAGTATCACCGGGATTGAATGTACCATATGACTCATTGTTATCCACAATGGTAATGAATGGTGAGTTGGTAGAAAGCACAGCATTCACATTGGTGTAAGTATTTTCGGTCACGTTCTGAAGTGCCACATTGGCGTAAATAAACTCAGATGGGTTGATCAAACCATTATTGTTACCTGCAATGTCGTTGAATGTATGGGAGGCGTAAACAGGACCTGGAAATGATGTCGCCTCAATGGCTGCCAATGCATTAACACGTCCAGATCCGGATGTGTTGTTTTTATTTGGAACAAACTTCAGTGCTGTTTCTTCCAGGATTTGTGAAATCTCATCAGGGGTGATGTTATTGTTTTTTGAGATCATCAGTGCCATCACGCCTGCCACACATGGTGTGGCCATCGAAGTACCGCTCATGGTTGTGTAGCCGGTATTGCTTGAATATGATAAAGACTTCACATCAACCCCGGGAGCAACTATGTCGGGACGGATAAGGCCAATACCGGGGCTGTATGGATAATCGTTAAAAGGAGCAATTGCCTGCCAGGTTACAGGTCCACGGCCTGAAAAACCAGCCATTGCATCACTGCTATTGGTAGCGCCAACGCTTACAACAGCAGAAATTCCTCCGGTAAGTGTCTGATCAGGATGTAACCAGGGTGGTGGACAATCACCAGGGGTACGAATGTTGTCAGGAATCGGGTATGAACCCTGCTGGTCGCCTTCGTTGCCTGCTGCTACTGATGCAATAACACCTGCGGCCAGTGTGTTAACCATAACATTCCGCCATGCCTGCCTGTCAGGATTCCAGGCATGTAACCAACCAATTGACATACTCAAAATATGAGCACCATTTTCAACGGCAAACTGAATACCAGACCAAACACCTGATTCAGTACCGCTGCCCTGGTTGTTGAGAATTTTGAGAGCCATGATCTTGGCAGAAGGAGCTACTCCGGTTTGTGATCCCGAGGCGCCATTTCCTGCTATAGTTCCGGCACAGTGGGTTCCGTGACCATGATCGTCCATCGGATTATTGGTATTGTTGATAAAGTTAAAGCCATGATAAGGATAATTTGGATGTGTCCACATGTTGCCATTCAGGTCGTTGTGTGTGTATCTGACACCTGTGTCCAGCACTCCGATGATAATATCCTGACCAGTGAAACCGAGTGCCCACACAGCAGGTGCATTTACTTTCAAAACATTATAAGTAATTTCTTTCGATCCGGATTTAAGATCTTCGGTGATACCATATTCAGGATTAATCAAAATCCTTTCTTCATCGATATCAATTCGCTCAACATCCTGACGCGTGGCAAGTTGTTCAATCACACCAGGTGTTGCATAACAGTTCACAACATTGACAATCCATAAGGACCGGATATTCGTAACAGCTCCGCTGCGTGTAAAATAACCAAGCTCATTCAGAATGCCCGCCTGACTTTGAGTGGTAAAACTTTTCAATTCACTCACAACATAATCACGGAGCTCGGAGGGTGCCATAGAATGACGCAGGTTCAAGAGGGGATCTGCATCATACTGATCTTTCAGGCGAATGTTAATTCTGAGGAGATCATTATCGGTAACCTGCTGCATTTCATACTGCAGATCTTTGGTTACAGGATTAAACGATTGATATTCCTGTGCCGAGATGTGAAAAGCACAAAAGAGTAAAAAGAGTATTGAAATTAGTTTTTTCATATATATTTTTTTATTAGAGATTAAATATTGTTATTAAAAGCCATGCCAGGATAAATTTCCTGGCATGACTGAATAAAAATTATTGCGAAATGATCAAACGCTGATATTTATTAATTACTGTGCCAGAGCTATCAAGAGGTGAAGCATACAGTTGCAGAAAGTACACACCTGAACGTAACTGATTACTTTCACTTACTTCAAAGAGATGAGCGCCATCTTTCAGCAGGCCATTGTGTAGTATCATCACTTCTGTTCCCATCAGGTTCAGAATTCTGATTTGGGTATTGGCTGCACAGGGCAACTCTGTTTCGACAACAAACTGACCCTGTGATGGATTTGGAAAAGCGCGTAAACTGAAGTCGGCAGCATTTACTCCTATAAGACCATCAATATGTTTAATCACGTTCACTTTTTCTGCATTCAGATTACCAGCAACAACATCACCCCATTGAAGGTTGTTATGTTCATTAAAGATAGTAAGGAGTACAAGTTTTCCCGATGGAATAGGTCTGTTATCGAAACTGAAGATCATTCCTGTCAGCTTGTTTCCCTGCATATTGGTAACCAGCTCAAATCCTTCAAGGGCAAGGCTTAGACTGGATTGATCCAGTCCGAATATCTCAAATTGAAGTCCGGCAAGCGTACCATCACTCTGAAGTTCAATATTATTGCGATCCATGTATAAGTAGGCTGTTTCGGAATTCAATTCCAGACCTGATGACTTTGTTCCACCTAAAATGATGTTGACTGTTCCAATAATATCAAGAACATTGATAACTCCGTCGTTTGTTACATCAGCATTGTCAAAACAGAAAGGTGTTGGATTTTGACCCATTACATAATTTACCGAAGTAATTGCGTCAAGTACATTAATCATACCGTCGCAGTTGGAATCACCAGGTACAACAGGATTGCCCGCAACTCCGTGAACATGAATATCATCCAATCCCCAACCATTGATGTTATAGCTGTTTGGCCCGTGAGCGCGGAAACGAACCTGGAACTGCTGTCCGGCCATACCTGTCAGAACCTGATCAACACGAATATATTCTGCCTGACCATTTCCTAAACCAGCAGTGGTAAAGTTTTCGAGTAACGTCCATTCTGTCTGGTCAACGGTTTTATATTCAACAGCCATTTGTTCCACTGTGCTGCTACTGTAACTATTAATGAATAATATAAAGTCGAGTTTAATTTCTGTGAAATCAGTGCCATTGAATAAAGGACTTGTAAATGAGAAAGAGTAATTGGTAACGGATGGGGTCCAGCTAAAGTACGCATTTGGAGTACCACTGGTTGAAGACGGAGGAGGATACGATGTGCCAAAGTTCCAGTTGCCTTGCCCCTGTGGGAACGACCAGCAGGTAATAGCCGGAGTTCCGAATGGTTCAATGTAGGGTAATGTAATAATATCACATAAAGTGGCAAACGTGGCTGGTCCACTCCAGGCACTTGACAAATCCCTGACACACTTCGATCGTACATAAAAATCATAAGAAGTAACAGCGCTGAGTCCAGTAAGGTTGTAACTCGCAGCAGTGAGATTCTCTACCAGGTTTCCTGCACTATTGGGATCAAAGCCAGCAACTCCCCATTTCACATCCCAGGACGTTTCGCTTCCACCTGCACTCCAGTTGAGTACAGCCGAATTTGCAGTAATGGAAGTCGCATTCAGGTTAACAGGCGAAGCACAGGGCGCCGGTGCAGGGAATACTATATAATCAATCCAGGCACAGTCAGACCCTGTCGAAACGGATCCGTCTTTCATGTATTCCCATTTAAAGGTTTTAAATCCTGCTGTTACCGGGAAGGAAACCCTACCCCAGGGAACGGTTCCGGCCCATTGTGCAATCATCTGGTTGTTGATGTAAAATTTCAGGTAATCATAACTGGCTTCTGATGACACTTTACGATAGAATGAGATTGAATCGTTAGTACCTACATCGTAACCAAGAATTAATTGCGAAGACTGGCTATGTGTGATAGCGCCTGATTTAGCCGAATATACACCCTGGTAAGGATCAGTATTTATAATGGTCCACGGCAAATTGCCACCATGTGTCCAGGGGAACATGGTAAATGTTCCGCTTTCAAAATCTTCAAAGATCAATCCGACTTGTATCACAAAATCCTTGTTACCTGTATAAGCACCGGCGCTAACTGTGTAATTCAGAGCAATGGGTGTTCCAATAGGCGTATCATCATCAATTGTAATGGTAAAGACAGCATTGGATGTTTGCCCCGGGTCAAGGGTCGCAAATGATACATTTCCAACATTCACAGTCACATACGAACTGGAGCAGGTAAGAACACCTTCAAGGTTGGCGGCCTGACTGTTACCATTGTTGGTGGTGGGAATATTCAGATTCACTGTTTCTCCCGGATCAGCCTGTCCGTTACTATTTCCGGTCGGATCGGAGATAATGAGATTTCCTATCGAAAACTGAGGAGCAAAAGCTACCCTGTTGAAAGAAGAACTCCATGTGCCCTGGCTGCCTGTCATTTGAAGTTCAAACGGCAGAGATGTGTTATTCGGAACATTGCTTGTTACCGAAAATGCAAAAGCATCAGCTATCATTACCATTTGCTCTGGCAAAATATTCCCATAATTTTCAACTCCGTCGGTTATGGTAACAAAAGGTGAAGTGCTTGTAAGTGTAACTATCACATTGGTAGCCTGTTCGATACCAATATTTTTTAGTTCGGTACCCATTACAATAGATTCTCCAAAATCAATTTTACCGTCGCCATTTCCACCAGCAACATCATTGATCATGCTTGAATTATAAACAAGGTATGGGCCGGACGCCGGAATTACTTCAATATCCTGCATATAGGTTACCCTGTTAAAACCGAAAACGGTTACTTTCATCATACCGGGTGTTGTAACAGCCGGGAACTGCACAGTAGCAGTGCCATTATTTACATATGCACTTCCAAGAATTTCGCCATTGATGGTCAGAGATACTATTGCACCTTCGGCATCCGCATTCACAGTAAAATCAGTTGATCCGAGGAATAATGTCGGCATATGGGAAACTGTTATCACGGTAGGGTTTGCTGTACGGAGCGTAAGGGTAGGATCTCCAAAAAGAATCCAGGTATCGTGGGTTGACAAACCGGATGATCCATGAGCTTCTATCATTTTTGCACTTCCATTAATCGAAACACCACCCATAGTGCGTTTGATATGATTGCGTTGCTCAACGAGGATTGTATTCATCTCATCCTGTCCGGTCATAGGTGGTTGCCACGGTTGTGAAATCCATGACATCATGGTTGCGATAGCTCCGGTAGGTTCGCCGGTGGAGTTGTGTTTGGCACGCATCCAGACTTCGGCAAAACATGTTCCTGATGTAAATTTCCCATTATCGCAGGCAACTGCCCAGATGTAAGGAAGTTTACCCACATTGGTTAACTGATCAACGTGCGAGGTGTTATATCCGGCCACGCTCCAACTTGTCATTGAGCCATGGTTACAGTAATTGATGATGCTTGCGCCTGCATTGATTCTTTGAGAAATCTGTGCGGCAGTTGTATTGGGCAGGCCCGGAACATTACCATCATATTCACGGTAAACTGTTGTATAAGTAAAATGAAGAAGACTGTCGCGGATAAAATCCATATGCACATAGTCAGCCTCTCCACCATTATGCCCGTTTCCTGCTCCTTCATTTCTTGCAACACCAATGCCAGTACTCAGCCAGGTATCATTTTCATTGATATCTCTTTCATAATGAATGGTTCGTTGCACCTGGGTTTGAACATCAATGAGTGATTCGGCCGAGAATCTTCCGACAAATACTTCACTGTAGGAATCGTTTCCGATAAGATATCCATAATAATTATCAGAATACCCACCTGACATTGACTGACTTGGTACATGTGCGTGGTCGCCGACCAGCAAAAGATGAGTCAATCCATTGGTATTATAGTAATTTGTAACATAAGCCTTGATTGCTGTTGGCGTTGTTCCTATAGTAGATACGTTTACAATTTCCGTTGGTCTGCCAATGATTTTTTTCCATTGCAATAAAGGTTGAACTGCATCAATCCATGGGCCATGGCAAATAATAAGCAAATTCCCTTCTTCCTCAAGGATTGGGTATCTGCTTTGCGAAGCGTTGATAAAGTGACTTTCATAAATCGCTTTGAATTCACGCACCATTTTATCGGAAAAATTACTGCGTATGTATTGGTTTGCTCCACCTATACCATCATTATATATCTCCACTGTCAACTCATGGAAAACCCTCAGGGTTTTCTGAACCGGGTTGTAGCTGACCGGATAAACTGTCAGGGTTTGACCACGATAATCCCTGAAGATATAAGGCTCGCGAAGTTCACACAAAATGTTCGGATAAAAGGCATCCTGATTGTAAGCATATCCATATGTAAATGGAATTTTCGAAGGATCTTCGCTCCTGGTGTAATGACCTTTTGAAGGAGCCACATCAATACCTGTGAAATCAGTAAAGTTTGAACTTAATACCCTCACATTCATCAGGGCAAGATCAGGAATAATTGCTGATACGCCATGCATGGGCAATTCGGGCATAGATTTTTCATTAATAAAAACCATGTCGGGTACTGAAATCTGGTATTCTTTTCCACGCGGAGTTTCAACCGGTGTCTTAAAAAATCCATCAACATAAAACTTAATGATGATGCTCTGCTCTGAAGTTTGAATCAGTGAGCTGCGGATGGGCGAGGGTTTGTCTGAACCGGTTCCGGTCCAGATTTGGCCAAAAGTAACGAAGGCGATCAGAAAGAATACGATGCCTAATGTAAACTGCTTTGTCATTATTAATAAATTTTTGTTATACTTAAATATTGATATGTATGGATGAAAAATTATATATTGATTGTTTTAAATATTAAGGATATAATAATTGATTGAAAGCCATAAACAGGATAAAGATTAATTACTTCCCAAAATGATGTTTACTGTACCAATAATATCCAAAACATTGATGATGCCATCGTTTGTTACATCGGCATTTCCGGAGCAGAATGGCTGGGGATCGCCTCCCATGACATAGGTGATCGTAGTAATCCCATCTAAAATACTCACCACACCATCGCAGTTGGAATCACCTGGTAAACCGCTGTTTAAAATTGCCAGTTCCTGCAAATATGTAACCCTGTTATATCCAAAAATCGCCAGCTTAATTATTCCGGAATCCGGAAGTGACTGAAATGATATTGTGGAAACGTTATTCTGGATATAGCCTGTTCCAAGAATTTCACCATCAAGGGTTAAGGCAACTATGGATCCATCAGCGTCAGCATGTACAGTAAATTCTGTTGATCCGGGTGATACAGAGCCCGGGTGTGAAGCCATAATCGGGGTAGGTACATCAGTGCGTAAAGTAAGGGTTGGATCGCCAAAAAGCAGCCAGGTATCATGAGTAGATCTTCCCGAAGAACCATGTTGAGCAATCATTTTAGCGCTTCCATTAACAGATACTCCACCCATAGTGCGTTTGGTATGATTACGTCTTTCAACCAGGATTGTAACCATTTCATCCTGACCGGTCATTGGGGGCTGCCAGGGTTGTGAGATCCAGGACATCATGGTAGCAACAGCCCCTGTGGGTTCGCCTGTAGAATTGTGTGTGGCACGCATCCATGCCTCAGCAAAACAGGTTCCGCTCGTAAATTTTCCGTTATCGCAGGCCACTGACCAGATAAAAGGTAATTTACCAACATTGGTGAGGGCATTAACATGCGTGATGCTGAAACCGCCAACACTCCAGCCATTTATGGAGCCATGATTGCAAAAATTGATAATACTGGCGCCGGCGTTGATTCGTTGCGACATCTGAGTAGCATTGGTGTTGGAAATTCCAGGTACATTACCGTCGTACTCACGGTGTACTGTCGCATAAGTATAGTTCAGGAGACTGTCACGAATGTAATTCATGTGAACATAATCGGCCTCACCACCATTGTGTCCGTTTCCTGCGCCTTCGTTGCGGGCAATTCCAATTCCGCTGTTGAGCCAGGTATCAGTTTCATTGAGATTTCTTTCGTAATAAATGGTTCTTTGAACCTGTGTTTGCACATGCGAAGGGGTTTCGGCTGAAAAGCGCCCAACAAATACTTCGTTATAGGAATCGTTCCCCTGCAGGTAGCCATAAAAATTATCAGAAAATCCACCTGACATTGACTGACTTGGAACCTGCTGATGATCACCTACCAGTAAAAGGTGCGTTAATCCATGAGTGTTATAGTAATTGGTGACAAATGCTTTGATAGCCGTGGTTGTTGTTCCGATAGTGGCAACATTAACCAGTTCAGTTGGTCTTCCAATGGTTTTTTTCCACTCAACAAGCGGTTGTATGGCATCCATAAAAGCACCATGTGCAATGATCAGGAAATTCCCTTCTTCTTCAAGTATCTGACGGTTGGGTTGATAATTAATAAAAGTATGATTGTAGACTGAAATGAACTCTCTTGCCATTACTTCAGGCATGCGTGAACGATGAAGTTGGTTTTCACCACCGATACCATCGTTGTACAATTCAACTACCAAATCGTGATATACCCTGAGAGTTTTTGAAACAGGATTATAGGCAAAAGGCTGCACATTCACAACCTGGCCGCGGAAGTCACGTAAAATGAAGGGCTCCTGAAGTTGTCCCCGATTTGCCGGATAGAAAGCATTTTGATTGTAAACCATTCCGTAAACAAATGGGATGCTGTTTGGATCTTCGCTTCTGAGATAGTGTCCTTTGGAGGGAGCAACGCTTATATCTTCGTAGTCGGTGTAAGATGACGACACTACTCTGAATTTCATGAGAGCGAGGTCAGGAATGATTGCTGAAACAC
>CAYQRU010000077.1:0-18391 GCA_964419945.1 uncultured Bacteroidales bacterium
GCTGCAAAGTTCAAAGACTCATAAAAAACACCGCAGGATCTTTTCAGGAATATTGCCGACAATATGCCCGATATGCTTTGGGCAAAAGACCTGGAAAAGAAGTTCATTTTTGTAAATAAGGCTTTATGCTCGAAACTGTTGAATGCGGTTGATATCCATGAACCTATCGGGAAAACTGATATGTTTTTTGCAGTCAGAGAACGGGAAAGTCATCCGGAAAATCCTGAATATCACACTTTTGGTGAAATCTGTACTGATTCTGATTCAATTGTGATGAATACAGGGCAAACCGGCCAGTTTGATGAATTTGGGAACATTAAAGGAAAATTTCTTTATCTGGATGTCATCAAATCTCCCCTGTGCAACGAGCAGGGTGAAATGATTGGTACAGTAGGTGCGGGCCGCGATATTACGGAACGAAAACAAGTGGAAATTTACCAGAAAGTACAATTTAATATTGCCCGCGAAATGATTCAAACCAGTAACCTTACGCATTTTTTGGGAATGGTTCGTGAACAATTGGGATGGCTGATCAATACAAACAATTTTTTTGTGGCTTTATATGATGATGCAACTCATGTACTGAAAAAAATTGTCTTTGAGGATGAAAAGGATAATTTCACTGAATGGGGAACTGCTGACACACTTTCAGGATATGTGGTCAAGCATAAAAAGACTTTGCTGCTAAACCAGGCGCAGATTACTGAGTTTGCTGCAGTTAATAAAATGAACCTGATAGGTACACCAGCAGCATGCTGGCTTGGAACGCCCATTTTATCGGATTCAAAGGCCATTGGAGTTATGGTAACTCTTAGTTATACAGATCCTTATGCATATGATCGTACAAGTGCGGAATTTTTTGAAATGGTGGCACAGCAAATCAGTACATTCATTGAACGCCAGAAAATGTATGATGATCTGATAGTTGCAAAGGAAAAAGCCGAAGAAAGCAACCGCCTGAAATCATCTTTTTTAAATAACATGAGCCATGAAATCAGAACTCCCATGAATGGCATTCTTGGGTTTTCGCAGATGCTGGTTGACGAACCTATGGCCTCAACAGCTGACAAGGAGATATTTTCAGGGATCATCCGTAAAAGCGGATATCAACTTTTAAGCATTATTGATGATATTATCAACATTGCGAAAATCGAATCTGGACAGGAAAGCCTTCATGAGATGGAAACGGATCTTAATGTCGAACTGAAAAAGTTATGGTTATTTTTCAGGAAAGATGCTATCGAGCAATCCATCGTATTAAACTACCATTCTGGTCTGATTGATGAACAATCAAAAATTATTGCCGATGTAAGCAAATTGGTTCAGGTGCTTACCAAGCTGATTGATAATGCATTGAAGTTTACCGATAAAGGCAAGGTTGAATTTGGTTGTTTCTTGCAGGAAGGTATTCTTCAGTTCTTTGTAACTGATACGGGCATAGGAATTGAACAAAAAAATCATGAAATTATTTTTGAACGCTTCAGGCAATTGGAAACGAGCACAAGAAAAGAATACCGGGGCAACGGTCTTGGCCTGGCTATTGCGAAAACGTATGTTGAAATGATGGGCGGTAAAATCTGGCTTGAATCATCCCTTGGATGTGGAGCTAAGTTTTTATTCACAATACCATACAAACCCGCTCTGCCTATCGTATACCGATTACCAGTTACCGGTAAAGAAATGAAAACATGGTCTGAACAAGAAAAGACTATTCTTATTGCCGAAGATGAGTACAGCAATTATAAGTTGCTCGAAGCCATATTAATGCCTCTCGGCTATTCTATTATCCATGTGACCAGCGGGCGCAGGGCTGTGGAAGAGTGTATAAGTAATGCTTCTGTAAACCTGGTATTGATGGATATTAAAATGTATGACATGAATGGCCTGGAAGCTACCCGGATCATAAAACTTAAAAAGCCCGGTCTGCCCATCATAGCCATTACAGCTTTCGCTTTAAGTGGTGATAAGGAGAAAGCCTTGCATGCCGGATGCAACGATTATCTTTCCAAACCGGTTTTGAGAGAAAGCCTGATTGCTTTGGTAACCAAGTATTTGCCGGCAAATTAATATTTTCTTCGTCAGATTAATCCCGGATTGATCGCTAGAAGGTACGAACCCTCGCCAGCATGCATTGTGTTTCATCAGCGACAATAAAAATGAGCCGTATAAATGATAAATGGGGGAGTACGGATTTATCCTGATTTGCCCCGGACTTTCGTAATTAATCAGATCCTTTATATAACCTACATATTTGCCCCGGATTAGTCAATTGCTGTGTAAATGGTTGTTTTAATCATGTTGGGCTAATGATCACCAATAGAATAAGTAGTTGGCTCAATGAGTAAAAGTCTTAAGTCCGGTTTTCAACTTTCAAGCACCGGCAATTGACTCCTGCTGATGATTCAGGAATGATGCAAAACAGTTATTGTTTTGCTTTCAGCGCCATGAATAATACTTCAGCCGGATGGTAAGCAGTACGGCCTGTGCCGTCCTTGATTTGGTGGCGGCAACTGGTGCCGGGCGCTGCTATGATGGTTTCAGCGCCGGCCTTCCTGACTTCAGGGAATAGTGTAAGTTCGCCAATTTTCATCGAAAGTTCATAATGCTCCTTTTCGTAACCAAATGCCCCTGCCATTCCACAGCATCCGGTTTTCAATTCGTTGACCTCGTAATTGACTGGCAGTGAAAGCATGGCTTTCGTTGGTCCGGTGCTGGCCAGAGCTTTCTGGTGGCAATGGCCATGCAGAATAACCTGCTTTTTCTCATCAGTAAAATTGTTTGAACTGATTTTGCCTTTATCCACCTCATACATGATAAACTCATCGAACATCAGCACATGCCTGGCCAATGCCCTGGCATCTTCCTGTGCTTCACCACGTAGTAAATCGGGATACTCATCGCGGAAGCTAAGAATGGCTGAAGGTTCAATGCCAATTAAAGGGGTTGATTCTGAAATCAGGTCTTTAAGCAGGCCAACGTTGATGGCAGCTTTTTTACGGGCCATTCTCAGCAGACCTTTACTCAGGAAGGAACGTCCGCTGTCGGTGTGTTTTGGGATCACGACTTCATACCCCAGCAGAGTAAGCACGCGAATGGCTGCCTTTCCGGCCTCCACATCGTTATAATTCGTAAATTCATCGGCAAACAGGTAGACTTTTCCAACATATTGACCGGGCTTCGGAGTATTTCGCTTTGCCCAGCTACGAAGTGAGGTTTTCGCCAATAAGGGCAGTTTTCTTCCGGTAGAAAATCCAAGTAGCGATTTTAATTTTCGCGAGAAAAGTTTATTCCTGATCAACATGTTATAAAATCCTGGCAACATCATGCCAAGTTTATTCAGGGAGGTGATGTAGGCGATGGCTCGTGTTCGCAGCGGAATGCCGTTTGCATCATAGTAACGCTGCAGAAATTCGGCCTTGTACTTGGCAATATCCACATTCGACGGGCATTCAGCTTTGCAACCCTTGCAGGAAAGACAAAGATCCATGATCTCGTAAATTTCCTGGTGGTCGAAAGGATTTTGCTTTGCAGAACGCGTAAGAAACTCACGAAGAATATTGGCACGGGCACGGGTAGTGGCGTTTTCGTCGCGGGTGCCCATGTAGCTGGGACACATGGTTCCTCCGGTCACTTCGGTTTTTCTGCAATCGCCTGATCCGTTGCATTGCTCGGCAGCGCGCAGAATACCCCTTGTATGTGAAAAATCAAAAATAGTTTCATGTTCCTTCACATCCAGTCCCGGTTCATACCGGAGCGAAGTATTCATGGGAGGGGTGTTGACAATTTTACCGGGATTGAAAATATGATCAGGATCCCATGTTTCCTTTATGGACTTTACCAATCCATAATTATGTTCACCGATCATCAAACGGATGAACTCTCCGCGCAACCTGCCGTCGCCATGTTCCCCGCTCAGCGATCCCTTATACTTTTTTACCAGCAAGGCGGTTTCAAAAGCTACCTTTCGGAAAAGCTCAACATGTTCAGGATCTTTCAGGTTCAGTACCGGACGCAGATGCAATTCACCGGTGGCAATGTGGGCATAGTATACGCATTCAAGATGCAGCCGCCGGAGCAGATTTTGAAATTCAGCCATATAATCCGGTAGCGATGCAGGATTAACCGCCGTGTCCTCAATCACGGCTACAGGTTTTGCGTCGCCGGGTATGTTCGATAACAATCCCAGGCCAGCTTTGCGCAATGCCCACACCTTGCCAATGTCCTTTTCCCGGATCACAGGAAAATGATAGCCATAATTTTTTTTCTGCATGGCCTCTTCCAGCTTTTTAACCCGATCTGTCAACTCCTGTAAAGTATGGCATGCAAACTCGATAATAAGAATAGCAGCAGGTTCGCCCTGTATGAAAAACCGGTTTTTTCGCTGCTCAATGTTATATGCGGTTTGTTCGATGATCACATGATCCATCAGTTCCACAGCAACCGGCTGATGTTCAAGTGCCACGAGGTTGGCCCGGAAAGCCTCTTCGAGGGTGTGGCAATGCATGCAAACCAGGGCTTTCTCTTTGGGTGGCAAGGGAACCAGGTTGAGTTTTATTTCAGTAAAAAAAGCGAGAGTGCCTTCTGAACCGGCAAGTAACCGGCAAAAATTGAAATCTGGTCCAGTGGATGTGAAAGGCTTGCAATCCAATAGCATATCAATGGCGTAACCTGTGTTGCGCCTTTTGATAGCAGGATCAGGATACTCTTTTCTGATTTCCTGCTGGTTGTGTAGATCGTTCAGCATGCCGAGAATGTGCCGGTACAGGTTACTTTCCAGCGTGTTTCCCAGCGTCTTCTCGTACAACTCCTTCTCATTCAGCGGGGCAAACTCCACTTCTGAACCGTCGTGAAGAAGTGCTTTTACTGCGAGGGTATGATCGCGGGTGCTTCCATACACCAGCGAATGTGCGCCGCAGGAATTGTTACCGACCATACCGCCTACCATACAGCGGTTTGAGGTGGAAGTCTCAGGGCCAAAAAACAATCCATGTGGTTCCAGCATCAGATTGAGTTCGTCAAGGATTACCCCTGGTTCAACCTTGACCCAATATTCATCTTTGTTGATTTCCAGTACATTAGTCATGTATCTGGAAATATCAACCACAATACCTTCGCCCACCACCTGACCGGCAAGTGAAGTGCCGGCTGTACGCGGGATCAGAGAAGTGTGAAATGTCCTTGCAAACCTGATCAGGGTTAAAATATCCTCTTTTCCTTTCGGTCTGGCTACCGCTACAGGCACCTCACGGTAAACACTGGCGTCGGTGGCATAAAGCAGCCTGGTTGGATAGTCGGTAAAGAGATCGCCACGGAGTTTTATTGCTAGTTCAGAGAGCTTATTGTGGGGAACCATGTGGATTTGATGCATTATGGAATGAAGGCATCAAAAGTAGGCTTTTTATAATGAATTTTTATTCTCCTGTATCTGTATTTTCAGAACCAAACACTCGGTATGATTCATTCAACATGTTGTTAGTTATGGGCTGAAGCCCAAAATCACGCTGAAATTGCCCATTCCACGGTCTGAAAGCCGGGATTACCGAAATGCTTCACAATTGCAGTCTTTAGTTCTGATCGGGAATTGAACAGGCTGAGTCCATACAACCTGATTGTTTCGGCTACTTTTTGTAAAAATCAGTGCTTTCGAAGATCTTATCTGCAGATTTTGCAATGAAGCCTGAGTAAAGTTTGCCATCAGCATCCGGGTAACGGCGGGCAAATTCGTAATAACAGGATGGTATATCGTATTTTCCTTCAATAAATTTAACGGTAAGAAATCCCGCTTTCGTACTGCTTTGTTCCAGCAGTTCCGACGGAGTTCCTTTAATTTCTCCTCCTGAGTCGTTAAGCAGGAACCCGTTATCTTTCAGAAACTGGTTTACTTTTTCAATACTGTCGTACTTTTTCAATCCGTTGATACTTACGGTGAAATGGTTGGCACGAAAACCATACACATACACCCATGCTGCATACTCAGATTCTTCGCGAAGGCGCTGATACACTTCGTAGGAGGGTTGCCCCCACACATTGCCGGCAAAAACCAGTTCGTCTGAAGTTGCAAAGCTGTCAGGGATTTTCGCAAGGATCTCACGAACGTTATTCCGTAAAAAGGGCGAAAAATCGGCAGTGATCAGTTCGCTGATAAAAACGCGCGGTGCGTCGCGAAAGGTTTTATGCTCGAAGTGTTTGGCTCTCAAATGTTTTTGTTCGAATACATAGGATTGGCGATACTCATAACCAGCCTCCACAAAAGGCCGCGATAGCACATCAATGTTCACTTTCGGATCGTCGAAGGTACGGAATGCAATATGGTCATTGAGAACTTCTTCGCCTTCTGCAACAAACAGATCATAAACTTTTTTTGCTTCAGGATTTTGCGTAGTGTAGTCGCTCCAGAGGCGGTCGAATATTTTTTGGGCTTCTTTCATGGCTGAACAAATTTATTTTAATCACTGAATAACAGTGCTGAGTGATAAATGTTCAGGATTTGCCTACCTTTATTCACAAGCTCAGGAGTAATAGGCTGAATCCCATAATTACACACTGTTTGCGTTTTCAACGCCCTGAAGACCCGGATTGAATAAGTTCCTTATTACCTCATTATTAACCTGATTAATTCACAGACGTGTGTAAAACAATGCTTATCAAGATGTTTCGTAATACTGACATTCAGGTCGGGAAAAAAAACCAGGTATAGGGGAGTTATGGGCTTAAGCCAATTATCAGAAATTCTATGAATGCATCAGTTACACTTAGTTGAACATTTAAAGCTAATGCACTTTTGGCGCTAAGGATGGGGAGGATTTTGGTTTAGTATACGTAAGGATAGGAATCCGGAATTAAAACAAAGCAGGAATCAGTTCTTCGAGGGTGATATTCTTAAAATATTTTCCGATCTCGAAACCTCCCAAAGCTTCAAGTACCTCTTCTTCGCGATGTGTGATGCCGATGAGTGCCCGCTCCAGTTCCTGAATATCAGCACGGCTGAAAAAATCACCATAAATACTGGCTTGCTCTATGATCCCGTTTTGTACATCGAAGTTGAACTCTACCTTTCCGCCGTTGGTTCTGATGGATTTTTTGAAATTGTACTTGGGAGAATAGCCAAAATTCCAGTTCCAGGTTTGGTATTTGGTCCGAACCAGTTCCTGTATTCCCCTGCGATCCTGCCCACTGAACTCATACAACTTTGCATCCGGATATATTTTTAGTATATGGTTCATTACCAATGAAATAAATTCCTGGATACCGAGTGGTTCCTGAAGATGCTCCCGGATATTGGTGACCCGGCTGCGAACCGATTTAATGGCCTTGTCTTTGAATTTATCAGGATCAACATTCAAGGCTCCGGCAAGGTTATTCATTCCGGCTTCATACAGAAGTGTTCCATGATGCAGAACACGGTTCTTGTAAACGTGCTCAGCATTTCCTGAGAATTTTTTTCCGTCAATGGTCAGATCATTTCTGCCTTCAAACTTTGCTTCGATGTGCAGGGTGGTAAGAACATCCAGAATCGGTTGTGTAAATTTGCGGAAATCAACCAATTGGCCAGGTTCACCATTCATAATGAAGGTAAAATTGATGTTGCCGAGATCGTGGAAAACCGCACCTCCACCACTGATACGCCTGACAACTTTTATTTGATTATGTGTAACAAAATCATAATTGATCTCTGCCAGTGTGTTCTGGTGTTTTCCCACGATTACTGATGGCTCGTTCTGCCAAAGCATAAAGCAGTCGTCAGTAAATTCATGCAGCACGTATTCTTCGGCTGCAAGATTGAAATAAGGGTCTGTTTCAGTGCGTCTTATACAAATCATAAAAGGCTGTTTTTGCGGTTGCAAAAATAGCCTTTCATAAGGAATTGTTAAGTTTTTTACAGGGCAGTTCCCATCTTTTTTTCACGCTCGGCGGCAATCTTAAGCCATTCGGGTAGTGTGGACTGCAGAAATTCTCTTTTCTTACCGGTGATTTCGTCCATTCGCAACCCAATTACCTGCTGAGCCTTTTCTTTCGTGCTGAAATCAGGAAGTTCGACTGGTACTTCCACTCCACGCCGGATCAGAATTTCGGTAAGCAGAATGCGGGCTTCATTTGATTTCTGTATGGAGGTTCCAAGCACACGCAAACATTCGGCAGTGGAATGTATGCCAAGACCATTGGCGGCAGCTACCCAGTCCCAGCGCCATTGCGCATGTCGGATAAGTGTAAGTGCAGGCTTCATTTCCTGCTCTGTGGCTCCCTTGTCCCAGGCAACTTTTGCTTCGAGATGAACCCTTGCAAGGTTGGCTTCCACAATTAGCCGGAGTTCATTGACTTTGTCCTGACGATCGTAAACATTTTGAAGCAATTTTGCTTCACTTTCGCGGTGGCATACCAGGCATGAGCCGGCAATATTTTCGAGCGGGCTGCCAATGTGGTGATTGGTAAATTTCAGGCCGCCTTCACGTTTATAGGGCATGTGGCAATCGGCGCAGGATACTCCGCGGTCGGCATGTACACCGGTCATATACAGTTCATAGTCCGGATGCTGAGCTTTGAGCATCGGCGCACGGCTCAGGGCATGAACCCAATCGGTAAATTCATAGCTGTCGTAGTATGCTTCCATTTCTTCGGCACTGAAACCTTTATCCCACGGAAAAGTCAGATACTTTCCCTCCCCTTTGAAATAGTATTCAACATGGCATTGGGCGCATACCAGGGAGCGCATCTCCTGGTGGGTGGCGTCTTCAATATTTTTTCCACGGCGCTCAAATGCTTCAGCGAGCCCCGGTCGGGTGATGCGCAGGTTCATGGTTTTTGGGTCGTGGCAGTCCTGGCAGCCGATATGGTTCACAATTTCAGGCCCCATCTCACTCCAGGTTGACTTGTAAAATTCCGCCACTCCGATTTGATTCATCATCCTGGGTACATCGGTGCTTTTACAGGTCCAGCAGGTAGCCGGTTGTGGTTGTACGGTGCGAAGTGTGTTGTGTACGTCGGAAACTGCATAATAATGCCCCCTGCCCTGGTTGTAATCGCGGGCGAAAGCGTAACCCGCCCACATGACCACAAGTTCAGGATGTTTGTCGAGGTAGTCAATCATCTTCGCACCAAAATATTTACTTTTAAACAAAGTATCGGCAGTGCGCATGTACGACTGGTACTGGCGCGGGAAGTTCTGACCCCACACTTCATTACGGGGTTCCCAATCAGGAATTTCACTCACCATCTGGAAATAGAGTTTTGATTCACTGCGGCGTTCCACAATAGAGGAAGCCAGAAGTCCGATCAGAAACACGACCACTATGGTCGCCAGGAAGATCACCCAATTCAGCCAGGGCTTTTTTGCTGTTACTTCTTTAATACTTGTCATGGCAGTTGATTTTTAGATGTTATTTTTTGTTATTACTTTTCAGATACTTGTTGAGCCAATCAGGAAATACGGAGGGCAAACGCGGCACAAGCGCGTGAGGAGCTGCTGCCAGGCTGTTTACAGTTCCGTGGGGTACTTCACGATGACAGTCCCAGCATACTTTTCCATCTCCTTTCTTGGCTGAATTGGCTGTAACTTCCACCAGTTTGGTCATTCCAACAAGATTCTGGTGGCAACGGATGCAGTTCTCCTGTACTACGTTTCTTCCTGCATTTTTGATCTTGATAACATGAGGTTCCAACCGTGCAGTAAAAATGGTAGCATGTCTTGCACCGTCAGAGGCTTTGAAATAGTAGGTTCTGAAGAAGTTGTCGTGGGGCACATGGCAATCGCTGCAGGTGGCAGTTTCGCGATGGCTGCTGTGCATCCAGGTTGCATATTGCGGGTACATCACATGGCAGTTGATGCAGGTTTCGGGTTTGTTCGACAAATAAGACGGCGCTCTCGAAATTTGTACCGTCAGTAAGACGATCCCAAAGAAAATGCCCAACACGATAATGACCGGCAGCCTCCAGGAGGGTGGGGGAGATAATTTGCTGATAATCTTCATTTTCTTGCTTTTTTCGGGGAGTTACAGTATAACAGGTAATCAGGTACTGATTTTCTGACAAATGTAAAACAAAAATGAAATTAAATGCAGGATAAGCATAAATCTGATATAATTTATAAAAAGTCTAAATAAGAACTCAATGCCAAAAACCTGAAAGCAATTCATACATCCGACACAGTTAAAGCATTGTGTTCATATATTAATTATCAATGATTCATACTATGCGCCTTTATGAGGATGTTGGCCCGCAATGGTTCAAAACTCTTTCCTGCATTATGTTTATAATGTTTACATTTGCCATGCAATCCGGCAGGCGCAGGGTGACATGCAACACCAATCAAATGAAGAATCAGCAACTGGTTTGGCCAGGTACTGCTCAATCAATACAATCACTATGATATTCAGGACTTTATTCCGGAAAATTAATGCTGCCAGCGGTCATATCCTTGTTATCTTGCTTATTTTGTTGATCACCTTTCCGGAACTTACTCCTTCTGTGGCCACGGGGCTGGACAACTCTTATATCTGGGCTTTTAATTATTTATTTAACCACAATTTCGAGGTACTTCGGAATTTAATTTACCCCCTCGGTCCTCTCGGTTTTCTTAAATTCCCTCTTGCCGAAGGCTCCAATCCTGGTATTGCACTGGCATTCTATACGGTGTTGAAAGTGTGGTTTATAGCTGCATTCCTGCATTACCCTGCAAAAAGTGCAAGACTCAGAATACAGGAAGCATTGCTGGTGGTTCTGGTCAGTTACTTTCTGCCTCTCGAATTACTGATTACAGGAATTGCCGTAATTCATGCAGCGGTAATGATCGAAAAACAGATCTGGCTCCATATGGGTCCGGTTTCCTTGATGGTAGTGGTTGGCTTATTCATCAAGGCTTCCATGGGGGTTCTTGCATTTTCGGTTCTTGGAATGGCCATACTGGTTTACCATCTCAGGTACAATTACTGGCAGCGTTCACTGTGGTTGGTGACTATTGCTATATTCATTGTTTTCCTCTGCGGCTCAATCATTATGGGTGGTTTCTTACCCTGTCTCAGATTCTGCTGGCAAAGTGTCAGGCTTACCATGGGCTACTCCGGAGCACTTGCATTGTTCCCTGACAACAACTGGTGGCTGATCTCCGGTTTTATACTCACCATCATCAGCATTCCCTTCATAAATCGTAGCAGGAGGTTGCGCAACGTGTTCATCCTTATGATTTTGCCTGCTTTCGCCATTTGGAAATATGGCATCACACGCCAGGATATTTACCATTATACCATGATGGTTTATTTTTTCATCGTTTTCTGGGCGTTTATCATTACTTATTCAAAAGAAAAGAAACTCTGGAACCTGGTCATTGCCTGTATCAGTATTACACTGATATATAGCAATATGAAAAATGTGAACCAGCCTGCATATCAACCCATCCGGATTGAAATAAACGGGATAAACCATTTTGCAGATGCCGTCCTGGATCACACGCAATACAAAAGTAAACATGCCGGAATAACCTCCGCGAGCCTTGAAAGAAACAGGTTGAGCGACGAATCGCTGGCAGTCATTGGAAATTCAACGGTGGATGTGTATCCCTGGGAGCTTACTTACATACCAGCAAATAACCTGAACTGGAAACCTCGCAGAACATTGCAGGGAGGAAGTTACGCACGCTGGCTCGACGACCTGGGCGCAGCAGATTTCAGCCGCTCCGATGCCCCGGATGTTGTATTGCTGCATTTCGTTAAAGACCTGTACAATGGCGACTTTGGTTCCATTGATGGCCGGTACCTGCTTAATGATAATCCAAAAACCATTCTTGCGATCCTGAATCACTTTTCGCCGGATTTGAAAACCAACACTTTCATGATTTACAGAAAGAACAGTGCCGACAATCTGAAAAAATTTCTTTCCGGTGAGATGCTGGAAGCTGAATGGGGAGAATGGTTAACGGTTCCGGAAAATGATATGGATGTTATCAGGGTAAAAGTGTGGATAAAAAATACCGTATGGGGCAATGTAATAAGCTTTCTCTATAAACCTGTTCCATACCACATTGATTATATGCTGGAGGATGACAGGGTGCTGACGTACAGATTCATTCCTGATAACGCAGAAGATGGCCTGTGGGTGCATCCTTTAGTTCAGGATGCCGCAGACAACAATATCGAAGCTGTCGTGACCGCCATCAGATTGAGAAATGAGGATCAGAGATATTGTACGCAAACGTTTGACTATCAGTTTGAAAGAATTGTGCTCTCGCCCGATGGGTATGGAAATTCCCGGCAGGCAGGACAGCTTTTCGGAAAGATCTTTCCTGATAAGGATTCAACCCTGGTATCACTGAATTATCTTTTCAGCGATTCCCTCACCGCGAGTCTTACCTTTTCCTGCCCGGATTATGTGAGCTTTTCGAAAACCGGGACCGGCCTGATCGAAAGCAAGGGATATTCCTTTACCTGGATGTGCCGGCTCGATTCGCTCTGGAATGATCTGGACGTTCGTTTTACCGGTATCATGGTTCAATCCGTTGTGCACTATCTGAACCATCATACCGGCGCCAGCCTGGTAATTTCACTGGAAGATTCTTCCAACGATTTCTGGCTACCGCAGGCACTGACTCAAAACAGGAATGGGACCGAATTGCTGTATGCGCACAATCGCATGCAGTTATCAAGAGAACAGCACCCTGCAGGATTACTCAAGGTATATGTTTGGAATCATGGTAACTCACCGCTGACACTCAAGGAATTACATTTCAAAATAAAGGCATCCGTGGACTGAGGTTTGCACCAGGATATTGCAGGAAACCACTGATCGCAAAAAAAATCAGAAATCACGGGATTTCAAACCCATGAGAGGCATTCAGGATGGAAAACCATTGTTCAGGCTGAAGCATGATCTGCTGAGCTACAACTGCTTTTTTTATCCTGTCCGGATTTCCGGTTCCGATGATAGGTACAATGCGCGAGGGATGCGAGAACAACCATGCGAGGGCAACCTGATCAATGCTGAAACCACCCAGCGAATCTGCAATATGTTGCAGTGTGTTTCTGAGCCGCTGAGCCTGGGGCTCCTGACTGTGAAACAATTCGCCCCTTGAAAGCGGTGACCAGGCCATGGGCCGGATGTTTCGCTGCTGACACTGATCGAGAACGCCGTTGTAAAAACTTTCCGTTTTCATCACTGATATTTCCACCTGGTTGGTGATCAAAGGAAAACCAAGACGCGACTGAAGTAAATCAAACTGTGAAACCGAAAAATTAGAAACCCCGAAAAACAACACTTTTCCATCCTGACTGAGACGATGGAATGCTTCGGCAACTTCGCCGGCATCCATCAACACGTTTGGACGATGGATCAGAAGCACATCGAGGTAATCTGTCTGAAGTGCTTTCAGCGAATTGTCAACAGAACGCACGATATGTGCATAGCCCGTATCATAGATCTTCATCCCGTGCTCTGGCCGCCTTTCCGAAGGAAGTCTGATGCCACATTTGCTGACGAGTACGATCTTGCTTCGCAGGGAAGAATGGCCGGCCATCGCGTTTCCGAAAATTTCCTCACACGAATAGCTGCCGTAAATGTCGGCATGATCGAAAGTGGTGATACCAAGTTCTGTACAAAAGCTGATCAGACCAGACAATTGCGAGGATGACAACCCCCAGGTGTGTAAGCGCCAGAAGCCAAGCGCAGTGTCTGAGAAAACAGGAAAAGAGGAGCGAGTTGTTGAACAGTTCATTGTTTATAAGCTTGTAATGCCATTAATCGGGTTGCAAAGGTATAATGTTTTGTAGTTGAAAAGAAATTACATAATTTGATGATTGATAATTTTATTTTCTGCAAATATTTGTATATTAATCCATTGCTAAAAGTACATAATCAAGAAATATAGCTCCGTAATACTTACAGTACAGAAATCTGCCTTGTTGCTGATGAAATACTGAAGCAACGGGTTCGACAATCCAGAGCCATGGGTTGATACACCCATCGTTGCTGGTACAAGGACTATTATGCAGGAGATTACCATAAGATCAGGGAAGTATTTAATGATCATCAGGGGGTGAAACAACCGGAAGACATCACTCCTGCACCGGCGCCTGGCTTAAAAAACAGCCACCATGCAGCATCTGATTTTGTTAAAACACATGCATACAATGCCCCTTTCATTAACTGGCGCATCGGAACATTATCTGCGGCTTGAGGCTGGAAAAACTGCAGGTGTGGCTCTGAGTATAATGTTGTTAAATAATTTTGGAGATAGAAAGTGATTCAGGGAACATGTGACCTGTTTGTGAAGTTGTTCGATAATTACAGGCAATCAAAATAATATTTTGGATATGATTTTGAAAAAATGTTATTTTTGTTGCTTAATAACCGGGTATGAAAAAACCAGGCCTCATACTGGCCAACGATCATCACCGCAACCAGGCAGTGATCAGTATAAAGTTTGATAAAAACCAGATACTGATCAGCCGGGTAAAGACCCTGCCCGGAGCTAAATGGAGCCAAAGCAGGAATTTCTGGTACCTGCCTGCACAGGATTTCAGCCTGAGCAAAGTTTTTGAAGCCTTGCAGCCGGTTGCTTTTATTGATTATTCTACGCTCAGGGATTCAAAAACTCAACCACAGAAAAAAAATGTAATCGCAAAGCAAGCGGTTGAAATACCGGTCGCTTTTAAAAATCTGCTGGAACAAAAACGCTATGCCGAAAACACAAAATCTATCTACCTAAGTTACTTTTCTGACTTCATCCGGTATTTTAAAAATAGAAAACCGGAAGAAATAAGCAAAGCTGAAATAAATGATTACATACTTCACCTGATCAAAACCGGAGATATTTCGCCAAGCCAGCAGAACCAGCGTATAAACGCAATAAAGTTTTATTACGAAAAAGTATTGGACAGGCAAAAGGAATATTATGATATTGAGCGCCCACGAAAAGAAAAACGTTTGCCGGAGGTATTGAGCAAAGAAGAAATCGGGTATATGATCAAGGCAATAACAAGCATTAAACATCAGTGTTTGATTGCAGTTACCTATTCCTGTGGCTTACGGAGAAGCGAGGTGGTGAATTTAAAGATAGCAGATATTGATTCGAAGCGCATGCAAGTCAGAATAAAGGCAGCAAAAGGGAAAAAAGACCGCTATGTTCCATTGGCCAAAAACACATTGACTTTGTTAAGAAACTACTATAAGGTAGAAAAACCATTGCTTTATCTGTTTGAAGGGAACAATGGCGCACAATATAGTAAGACGAGTGTTTATAATGTGATAATTAATGCTGCGAAAAAAGCGGGAATTACGAAGCGGGTTTATCCGCATATTCTAAGGCATAGTTTTGCTACTCATAACCTTGAACAAGGCATGGACTTACGTTTGATCCAGGAGCTTCTGGGCCACGAAAGCTCAAAAACCACAGAAATATATACCCACGTATCACAAAAAGACTTTGCGAAATTTAAAAATCCATTTGATGATGATTTTTTCAATCCAACACAATGATATGAACATACACGACCTCAGGCCGGGAATAAATTCAACAAATCCATTGGTAAATGAGAAATAAGATCAATATTGAACATACACAAACGTTGAACTTAATGCTAAAAAGAACGAGCTTTATAACAAACAGAATACCAATATTAAAGGCATAAAACATATGGAAGTAAATTTGAAATGTGGTGTGTGCGGACACATATATAATTTTGAAGTAGGTAAACCAGATATTGATAAGAAATTCAGATTAGTGTTTGAAAACCAGCCGGTATGCCCCAAATGCAATGCTAAGGGAAAGGAATTATTAACCGAGTTGGGACAAAGCCAAATGACGGAATGGCACTTGAGTGATTTATAAGAAAATGTGTAACACCAATTCACACACAAGCTACACTGCGGACATTGAGCCAAAGAAGTACCGGCTGGCAGATTTTTTTAATGCCTGGTGGGATGAATATGCGAAAACTCCCAAAGAATACATTACATCAGAGCAGTATAAGGCAGTCAATTCCATCAGAGTTTGCCGAACCCCGGCCATGGGCGTTGATGTTTATGCCTGTAATCAGTGTGGTGAAGTGTCGGAAATTTATCATAGCTGCAAGAATCGCTTCTGCCCGACATGTAGCTGGCAGGATACGTTAAAATGGGCAGACAAAATTAAAGGCCGGATGCTGGCATTGCCCCATCGCCATGTAGTTATGACCCTTCCTCATCAGCTTCATACGTTGATAAAAAACAACAAAAAACTGCTTTTAAATGCCTTGTTTACGGCTTCATCCGATACCTTCAAAATCTGGATGAAACAAAAACACAATATTCAACCCGGTATTATTTCAGTACTTCATACATTTGGAGAAACGAAACAATACCATGTACACATGCATATGATTGTTTCCTGGGGCGGCATAAGCCTTAACAGCGGTAGATTGGAAGAAATAGAACAAGAGTATGTTAATTTCAATTTCCTGAAACAGGAGTTCAGAGAAGTCTTCATCAGCAAACTTGAGGAGTTTTATTCCAATAATATTATCAGGCACGACTTCCACGACCGTTCCGATTTTGATAACTTTCTGAACCGTTTGAACAGGAAAAAGTGGATCATACACCTGGAACCACCCATTGAGATACCTACTGAAGTAATCCGCTATATAGGCCGGTATTCAAAACGTGCCTGTTTGAGCGAATATAAAATAACCAAAATACAAGGCGAATATATCAGTTTTCGGTATAAGGATTATAAAACCTCAACGAAAGGCCAAAAGCCGGAAGAGAAAGAAATTGAACTGCACTACCGGGATTTTTTCCCCCGGCTTTTGCAACATGTTCCGTTGGCATATTTTCGCATTGCCCGGTATTATGGATGCTATTCGCATAAATCAACACTGCCACAGGAATATCTTTATAAAAATCAGGAGCATGAAAAAGACTATGACAGTTTTTATTGTGATGTGGATATTGTTGACGATGAATTGATTTGTAAGAACTGCAACATCAGAAAGCAGTATCAACACACCATTGTAAAAAAGCGGAACACCGGATATACAGAGATTTTCAGAAGAGCGATTCTGCAGTTTAAAAATGATGTTGAAAAAAACGCTGCATAAACTATCATGGAATAATTGTGCCCGATTGTGAACAAATAAAGGAAAATTATTGAAAAAAGTATGATCAGATGATCCAAAACAAAGCGACATACCTTACCGGACACCAGGAAAAACTTATTCTACACGGCAAAAAATGCAGAAGAGCAACGTAAAAAGATTGAATTTCTAATAAATATGAGAACACAACAAATGAAAACAAAGCACTAAGTTCAACAGCAAATATATACAATAGCGGCTTAGTGTGGATTTGACACATACTACCCCGCGCTATAAAATTATTTATTAGATAGTTAAGTATTCCGCAATCCGCTACAGTATATATTTGCGAAACGTTACAAGCAAGCCGAAAATAAAGACAATGACAATTTGACAAAGAAAATTTTTGCTGCATAAAGACAAAGAAAAATGAAAAAGCCAAAGCACAAAACAGCACATTTGCAAGCCCCGACACACAAACCGACACTTCGGCTTGCAAAAGAGCTGTTTTCTTGCCAACGCTCCAGACAGAATAATTATTTTTGGAAATTAAAATAATAAGAAACTGAAATGATACAGAACCTTTATAACGATATGACAGAACTGCTTCGCAAACAAGTACCTGAATTCTTTGTGAACGAAAAATTGAATAAATATAAAGTAACAGATGCTGCTTACAGTTATGATAAAAACTTGCTGAAAGCATTATTGACAAATGAATCTTTGAAAAAGCAGTTTTTTGTTGTAGTTGAAAAGAACTTAGTTTTTAAGCAAAGAGAGTTTTTAATGTTTCTCAATAATAAAAGCTTTCTTCAAGATAGCTATACCCGCTTTAAAAATGAAATTGGGTTACAGGATGAGGAAGGTAGATATTTTAGAGAAAATAATGATGTTGTATTAGTGTGGCCTCATAAAGACTGCATTTTAGAAGGAGGACAAACAAAAGAAGACCAAAGCAGAGAGGAAGTATTTTACAATGAAACTTTAGCCCCTGATGAAATTGACAGACTATTAGATACAAAGGCACTGTCAAATTTTGCCTTATTTGATAAAAACGGAAAGAAAGAGCTGAAAGCAAATACCGAAGTTAATATTCGACAGCAAAATCTGATTATTAGAGGGAATAATTTATTGGCTTTACACAGCCTAAAAGCAAGAAAAGATATCGCAGGTAAGGTGAAATTAATTTATATTGACCCACCTTATAATACTGGGAATGACGAGTTCAAGTATAATGACAAGTTTAATAAATCAAGTTGGTTAACCTTTGCCAAAAATCGCATATCAATAGCAAAAAATCTACTTGCCGATGATGGATTTATGTTTATAAATATTGATGATAATCAAGAAGCTTATTT
>CAYQRU010000078.1:0-17848 GCA_964419945.1 uncultured Bacteroidales bacterium
TGAGCCCTCTCACATCGGAGGGATGCCACAACAGCTGGTGAAAACCAAAGAAGCTAGCCGAGGATAGTCCCTGATGGGAGGTATCCTCCTACCCGATGTGAAAAAACAGGGGGCACTGCTTGGCTTTAATGCAGATGAACTATCTGTTGAAATCAAAAACGGCAAAGTTTATGTTTCCATGTCTGATCGTTTATTGTTCAAATCGGGAAGTGCTGCTGTGGAAGATAAAGGTAAACAAGCTATTAAGCTCCTGGCTGATGTGTTGAACAGTAATCCGGATATCGAAATCCTTGTTGAAGGGCATACTGATAATGTCCCTATCCGCACTGCAGTTTTTAGAGACAACTGGGATTTAAGCGTTGTAAGGGCTACCTCGATCGTGAGAGTTTTAACGGAGGATCACAAAATCGCTCCGACACGGGTAACTGCTTCCGGAAGAGGTGAATATTTCCCGAGAGCTTCAAATGATAATCAGGAGGGCCGGGCATTGAACCGCAGGACTGAAATTATCCTGTCGCCAAAGCTTGATGAGATCATGCAATTGCTGAATCCAAATCAGTAGTTGTTGGTTTTAATCCAAAACACCAGGTTCAGTATTTTTAACAAATCAGTATCTCTGGTTGTAAGGTGTAATTATAAATTAATAAGTAGTCAACCCTATATTTTAGAGGGCAATCATACTGAAAATGGAACAGAAAGTCACGATTTTTAATACGCTCAGCCGCAGTAAGGAGATTTTTAAGCCCCTCCATCCTCCTTTTGTTGGGATGTATGTGTGTGGACCCACAGTCTATGGCGATGCCCACCTTGGTCATGCAAGGCCAGCAGTAACATTTGATCTCATATTCAGATACCTGAAAAATACTGGTTATAAGGTAAGGTATGTACGAAATATTACTGATGTTGGCCACCTGGAAAATGATGCCGATGAAGGCGAAGATAAAATTGCAAAAAAAGCCCGCCTCGAGAAACTTGAACCAATGGAAGTGGTGCAATATTATACTGACAATTATCATATAAACATGGATCAGCTCAATGTTCTCCGCCCTTCCATTGAACCAAGAGCTTCAGGCCACATCATTGAGCAAATAGAAATGATTAAGAAAATTCTGGCTGCTGGTTATGCATACGAAACCCATGGATCAATTTATTTTAATGTTAAAAAATATAGTCAATTATATAATTATGGAAAGCTTTCAGGTCGTGTACTTGACGATTTAATGACAAACACCCGCGCACTGGAAGGGCAGGATGAAAAACTCAATCCTTTTGATTTTGCATTATGGAAAAAAGCTGAACCTGAGCATATCATGCGCTGGCCTTCACCCTGGAGCGAAGGTTTTCCGGGATGGCACATGGAATGCTCTGCCATGGGAACCAAATATTTAGGTGATGTATTCGACATTCATGGAGGTGGCATGGATCTACTGTTTCCGCATCATGAAGCTGAGATTGCCCAGGCAAACGCTGCCCTTGGGCACGAAAGTGTCCGCTACTGGCTACACAACAATATGATCACCATCAACGGGCAAAAAATGGGTAAATCACTGAACAATTTTATCACCCTGAATGAGTTCTTCAGCGGTTCTCACCCATTACTTGAAAGGGCATACAGCCCCATGGCGATCAGGTTTTTTATTTTACAGGCCCACTACCGCAGTACACTGGATTTCTCGAATGAAGCCTTGCAGGCTGCTGAAAAAGGATTCAAACGCATGATGAATGCCATGCAAACTCTTAACAAACTGCAACCTGGCACTAAATCTGACTCCGATATCAAAGCCCTGCTTCAGTCGTGTTACGAAGCCATGAACGACGATTTCAACAGCCCGGTTGTAATTGCACAACTCTTTGAAGGGGTTCGTATTATCAACTCTGTGAATGACGGTCACGAAAGCATCACCACTCAGGATCTTGATTTACTTAAAGCAGTATTTAAGACTTTTGTTACTGATATTCTTGGACTTAGGCCCGAGGAATCCAAACAGAACGATTTGGTGAACAATTTGGTTCAAACCATCATCGTCCTGCGCAGACAGGCCCGTGAATCTAAAGATTATAAAACTTCTGATCTGATCCGCGACAAGCTGAAAGAGATTGGTATTGTGCTGAAAGACAGCAAAGAAGGAACTAACTGGGAGTTGCTGTGACCTTTAATACACAGAATTTATTTAAAAAGTGCTTTAATTCTTCATTAACCGGTGCCTGCTATTATCACTTTTATGACCCAATCGCTGACTTTGCACAAAATCTTTCTGTTACTTTACAGCATCATTAAAATCACCCTGATATGAAAACAACTACCAGAATCAAAGCGATGGCGTTTGCATTCGCATTACTTTTAACTTCTTGTCAAACAGAAACAATGAAAATGGAAACCAAACTCAGAAATTTTATTACAAATTATGAGATGCGGGTTAAACCGCTGTATAAAGAAACCAACCTGGCTTACTGGGATGCTTCAATATCTGGCAGGACCGAAGATTGGAGCCGCGCTGAAGAAGCGCAGTTAAAACTGACCGAACTTCATGCCAACAAAGAAGATTTTGCCATCCTTAAAGAAATAAAAAGTTCGGGAGCCGTACAGGATGATTTGTTAAAACGGCAGTTGAATGAACTTTACAACAGCTACTTATACAATCAGGCTGACATTGTCAAGTTGAAAGAAAAAATCAAACTCGAAACAGAGGTAGAGCAAAAATTCTCTAACTTTCGTGCAGAAGTGGGTGGCAAATTGATCACCGACAATGAAATTGAAGAAATTTTAAAAACTTCCACGAAAACACCCCTTTTGCAGGAAGCCTGGCTGGCCCACAAAAGGATTGGCCCCATAGTAAGCGACGATGTAAGAAAACTGGCCCATCTTCGCAATGAAATTGCCAGAGAACTTGGATTTGGTAATTATCACGAAATGAGCCTCATACTGAGTGATCAGATACCAGAAGATGTAAGCCGCCTTTTTGATGAACTGGATCTTCTTACACGTGGCGCCTTTGCGTCCCTTAAAAATGATATTGACATGCACCTGGCTAAACGATATGACATAACCAAAGAAGAACTGATGCCATGGCATTATCAGAACCGTTTTTTCCAGGAAGCTCCACGAATTTATGAAGTAGATCTTGATAAATATTATTCCGGACAGGACATTGAAAAACTCACCCGTGATTTTTATCATGGTATCGGGCTTGATATTGATGATATGCTGGCCAAAAGCGACATGTACGAAAAACCCGGTAAAAATCAGCATGCTTTCTGTACTCACATTGACCGTGAAGGCGATGTGCGGGTTTTATGTAATATCAGACCCAATTATAATTGGATGAATACTTGTTTACATGAATTTGGACATGCTGTGTATGATAAATATTTAGAACCCTCTCTTCCTTTTACACTTACAGATCCTGCTCATACTTTTACCACAGAAGCCATTGCCATGATATTTGGTCGTTTTGCAAGTAATCCATTGTGGATGTGCGATATGGGTATAATCACTCACGATGAAATGATAAAAATTGCAGGGGAAAGTTTCAATAGCCTCAGATTGGAACAATTGGTATTCAGTCGCTGGTCGCAGGTAATGTACCGTTTTGAAAAATCTCTTTATGAGAATCCCGAACAAGATCTGAATACATTGTGGTGGAATCTTGCCGAAACCTACCAGTTATTGCGCAAACCAGAAGGCCGAAATGAACCCGATTGGGCAACAAAAATCCATATTGCATCATATCCGTGCTATTACCACAATTACCACCTGGGTGAATTACTGGCCTCACAATTATTTTATTATATCACTGAAAAAGTGATTGGTTCGCAGGATTTTAAACACCAAAGTTTTGTAAACCATCCGGAAATAGGTCAGTATCTAAAAGATAAGGTTTTCATGCCCGGCAGCCGCTGGTATTGGAATGAGATGATTGAAAAAGCTACCGGCGAACAACTCACCGCAAAATACTACTCCAAACAGTTTGTGGAATAACAAAAAAGGCAATTCCATTTGCAGGGAATTACCTAAATAATCAATGTTTCCTTATCTGAGCAACAAAATCCGGAAAGATAATTTTTGGGGTTTTTTCTTTGAATTATTCTGTGATTAGGTTCATTTCGTCCAGAAGTTTCATAGTAGCTTTCACTGAATTTGCTGAATCCTGCACCAGTTTCATTTCTTCCTTGTTCAGTTTTAATTCAATAACCTCTTCAATTCCATCGGCACTAAGTACTACGGGAACACCCATATAGACATCTTTCATCCCGTACTCTCCTTTCAGCAGGGTACATACGGGGAAAATACGGTGCTGATCGTCAACGATGGCCTCAACCATTTGTGCGGCAGCTGCTCCGGGAGCATACCAGGCAGAGGTTCCCATCAGGTTAACCAACTCTCCGCCGCCTTTGCGGGTTCTTTCTACGATTTTGTCAATCTCTTCCTTATTCAGTAATTCTGTTACCGGTATCCCTGAAATACTTGTGTATCGTGGTAACGGAACCATTGTATCGCCATGACCTCCTAGCAGCATTGAGTGAATATCTTTCGGCGAAACGTGCAGGGCGTCTGCAATAAAAGCTTTATAACGCCCGGTGTCTAATATACCTGCCATTCCGAAAACCTTGCGGCTGTCTTTTCTGGCTGCTTTATAGGCTGCGTATGTCATTACATCGAGAGGATTCGTGACAACGATAATGATGGCTTCAGGAGAATACCGGATAACCTTTTCGACCGCATCAATTACAATAGAAGCATTGGTTTTGATCAGATCGTCGCGACTCATACCAGGCTTACGGGGCAAACCGGATGTGATTACGACAATACCGGAACCTTTGGTTTTCAGATAATCATTTGTAACTCCGGTAACACGTGTATTAAAGTGATTGATAGAAGAAGTCTGCCAAATATCAAGGGCTTTACCTTCGGCAACTCCTTCCTTGATATCAACAAGCACGACTTCACGACATAAATCTTTTTGTGCAATCACGTTGGCACAGGTAGCGCCTACGTTTCCGGCGCCAATAACCGTTATCTTTCTCATGGTTGATAAATTTTATACGTTTTAATATGAGGACAAAAATAGTAAAACATGCATATATGTGCAGATAAAAAAAACAAAAGCGGTTACCATCAAACAGATAAGATAACCGCTTGTTCATTATTCCTTCACCGAATAGAAAATTCTCTATTTCTGCTGTGCGTCAATCACAGCAATAGCCACCATGTTTACAATTTCAGAAACTGAACTCCCCAACTGCAGAATGTGGACTGATTTGTTTAGTCCCATTAAAATGGGACCAATGGCTTCAAAACCTGCCATTTCCTGAATCAGTTTATATGCAACATTTCCTGCAGTAAGGTAAGGGAAAATTAAAGTATTGGCCGGGCCATCAATAAGTTTGCTGAAAGGGAAATTCTCTCTTAGCATTGCATTATTTAATGCAAAGTTGGCCTGAATATCTCCATCAACAATCAGGTCTGGATAGTCCTGATGCAATTTTGCCACGGTATTCCTTACCAGGACAGGGATTCTTCCTTCGCTCGAGCCAAAATTCGAGTAACTGAGCATGGCAATACGAGGTGTGATATTGAATTCCTTGATCTTTTCCGCAGCCTGTAAAGTAATTTCGATCAGGGTGTCCTCATCCGGGTTCATGTTTACAGTAGTATCTGCAAAGAAAAAAGGCCCTTTCTTTGTGAGGATCATATACATCCCTGAAATTACACGGGCATCTTTGCGCTTGCCTATGATCTGAAGAGCCGGCCGGATTGTATCAGGATAATTGCGTGTCAGGCCTGATATTACAGCATCGGCATAGCCGGTTTCAACCAGCATGGGTCCAAAATAATTCCTGTGCAACATACGGTCTTTTGCTGAAGAGAGAGTAACACCACGACGTTTGCGTTTATCAAACAATATCTCTGCAAATCTGAACCGACGTTCTTCTTCTTCCTTTGATTTTGGATCAATGATTTCAACATTATCCAGTTCAAGTTCATACTGCTTAATCAGATTAGTGATTATTTCTCTGTTTCCCAACAATATGGGCATTGCCATGCCTTCATCTTTAACAAGTTCAGCAGCTTTGAGGATTTTATAGTTTTCTGCTTCAGCAAATACCACCCTTTTGGGATCAGCTTTTGCCTTTGCTCTGATAAATCTTTTCACCGGATCGCCAAGGCCCATTCTCTTACGTAATTCATCGCGGTAGGCATCCCAATTGGTAATTGGTTTACGTGCGATTCCCGTTTCCATAGCTGCTTTTGCTACTGCTGGTGCAACATGTTCTATGAGCCTGGGATCCATTGGTTTAGGAATAATATAATCACGACCGAATTTCAGATTACTGGTTTTGTAAGCCAGGTTAACCTCATCGGGGACAGGTAATTTGGCCAATTCAGAAAGTGCATAGGCCGCTGCGAGTTTCATTTCATCATTTATCTTTGTCGAACGAACATCCATTGCCCCCCTGAAGATAAACGGGAATCCAAGCACATTGTTGATTTGGTTGGGGTAGTCGGATCGTCCTGTAGCCATGATCAGGTCGTCGCGTACCGACCAGGCATCTTCGGGCATGATTTCAGGAACCGGATTTGCCAATGAAAATATTATCGGATTTGGATTCATTTTAAGCAACCATTCCTTCTTTAGGGCACCTGCAACCGAAAGGCCAAGAAACATATCGGCACCCGCAATTGCATCTTCGAGTGTACGGCATTCCGTTTCAACTGCGAATTGCTGTTTGATTGGATTCAAATCAGTTCTTCCTTTATGCAAAACCCCCTTGCTGTCAATCATCATGATGTTTTTAGGATTTGCACCCAGGGCAATATACAGTTTTGTGCATGAAATGGCTGAGGCACCGGCACCATTTACAACAATTTTCACATCACCAATCTTTTTCCCGTTAATCAGCAAAGCATTCAACAAACCGGCAGAAGTAATAATGGCAGTTCCATGCTGGTCGTCGTGCATTACTGGAATATCAACAGCTTCCTGAACTTTAGTTTCTATTTCAAAACATTCAGGTGCTTTGATATCTTCAAGGTTGATACCTCCAAAGGTAGGAGCAATGGCAACGATCGTATCAATAAGCTTTTGCGGATCTTTAAGGTCAACTTCGATATCGAAAACATCCACATCAGCAAATACTTTGAAGAGCAATCCTTTCCCTTCCATTACGGGCTTTCCGGCCATAGCACCGATATCACCAAGACCCAGTACTGCGGTTCCGTTGGAAATCACTGCCACCAGATTTCCTTTTGCGGTGTATTTATAAACATCTTCAAGGTTTTTCTCAATCTCCAGGCATGGTGTGGCAACTCCGGGAGTATAAGCCAGGGACAGATCGCGCTGAGTATAATACGGTTTTGTCGGAACCACTTCAATTTTTCCCGGCTTTCCTTCTGAGTGATACGCCAGGGCTTCTTTTTGTAAGGTTGTTTTCGTAGTCATGGTGTAATTTTTTGTGAATATTAGGTTTTTGAATCTGATGAAAAATTAAAGCCACTAAATTAGAGCATTTTTTCGTTATGAAATAAAAAAACAAAGAAATCTCAGCATTTTTTATTTATGTAATCCACATACCAGCATCCTTTGTGTGAAATGTTGATTTAATAAAGTTTCAGCTATACTTTAGCGTGCTCAGCACCTGAATGGCTGATCAGACAAAATTGTAATTTTGCCGTCGTTGTCTCATATGGTAAGATTGGAATACTAAAAGAATTAACACTATGTACTCATTCATTGAAGGCCAACTGATAGAAAAAAAGCCAACCTATGTAGTAATCAGTTGCAATGGGATAGGCTATTTCCTTAATATCTCATTGCATACCTACGGTTTGTTGCCTGAAGTCACAAACAGTTCGCCTGCGCAATGCAGGCTTTTTACCCATCTGATCGTAAAAGAAGACGCACTGGTACTGTATGGATTTGCCAGCGAAGATGAACGATCTTTATTCAGACAATTGATAACGGTTTCGGGAATTGGTGCTGGTACCGCCCGGCTGATTTTTTCTTCACTTCCTCCATCCGAAATTCATTCAGCCATTATAAGAGGCGACAATGTGCTCATTCAATCTGTAAAAGGAATTGGCAGCAAAACTGCCCAACGTATTATTGTTGATTTGAAGGATAAGTTGGAAAAGTCAAATATTGCCGGAGAATTTTTAGAATCACAGAACAATACCAAAAAAGATGAAGCGTTATCAGGATTAATTATGCTGGGCTTTAACAAAGCTGCCGCAGAAAAAACCATTGATAAGATCATCAGAACGGAAGGAAGCGGATTAAGTGTTGAGGATTTGATAAAAAATGCGCTGAAAATGCTTTAATCCAAAAATGTCGTAATAAAGGATCCAAAAATTACAAAAACAGCAACAAACTTGAGGCATTTGATTATATACGCGCTCAGATTTGCGCTCATTTTTTCACTTTTATTTGTAATGTGGGGCAAGGCGCCAACAGTAAGTTCAAATGATCACGTCTTGCTTTCTGTACCACCAGATACTACCAAAACCACAGACACAACTTCCGCCCTGCCCTACCCGTTAACTCCTCATCCCGATGTGCCTGTGCCAGGAACACCTGTTTCAGGATCAATTGATTTTAAAGATCCTCCTTCCATCACCGAAGAAGTGGTTTACGATCCGGAAACCAATCAATATATCATCTATAAAAAGATTGGAGGTATAAATTATCGTACCCCAAGGACGATGACCTTTGAAGAATATAAAAATTACCGCCTTGAGAATTCATTACAAAATTACTGGCGCGAACGTTCCACACCCACTGCACGCAAAGGGCAACAAGGTCAACAGGATGGGATTATACCCCAAATACATATTGGTGGTCAGTTGTTTGAGCGTATTTTTGGAGGAAGTACTATTGACATTCGCCCCCAAGGATCAGCCGAACTGATTTTTGGAGTGCTTTCAAATTATCGTGAGGATCCTGCCCTGGATGTCAGGCGGCGACGCACCACAAATTTTGATTTTCAGCAAAAAATCCAGATGAATGTGATTGCCAAAATCGGCGATAAAATAGAGTTCAACACTAATTACAATACTGAAGCTACTTTCGATTTTGAAAACAAGCTAAAGCTGAAATTCGAGGGGAAGGAAGACGACATCATCAAACTCCTGGAGGCTGGAGATGTCACTTTGCCTTTGAGCAGCAGGCTTATCACTGGTAGCCAGAGCCTTTTTGGAGTGAAAACACAATTGCAGTTTGGACGAACTATGGTTACTGCGGTGTTTTCGCAGCAGAAAAGCGAAACTAAAAGCATTACAGTTCAGGGTGGTGCCCAAACCACTGAATTTGAAATTAAAGCGCTCGACTACGAAGACAACAGGCATTTTTTCCTGTCACATTATTTCCGGGATCGTTATGAAAAGGCACTTGAACGCCTTCCCATCATAAGCAGCAACATCAATATTACAAAAATTGAAGTATGGGTTACTACCAGGGGCCCTGCCGTTACCGAAAACCGTAATCTGGTTGCATTCATGGATCTTGCTGAAGCTAATCCATATAATGTTCAACTCACACCATCACCCGGAACTATTGCACCCAATAATCAAAGCAACGACCTTTTCATCCAACTCTCTGATACAGCCAGCCTGAGAAATATAAACACCGTAACAAATTACCTGAGCACACATCCGCTCAATCTTATTTCAGGCCGGGATTTCGAAAAGGTGGAAAATGCCAGAAAACTAAACAACAACGAATTTACCCTGAACGACAAACTTGGCTTCATTTCACTGAACTATCAGTTAAATCCAGATCAGGTGCTGGCAGTTGCATATCAGTACACTATCGTTGGCCAGGGCGATGATGTATACCAGGTAGGTGAATTCTCCGATCAGGGTATCAGCTCTCCAAAAGCTTTGATGGTTAAGTTGCTCAGGAGTACTGCCATTGATACAAGGATTCCGATGTGGAACCTGATGATGAAAAATGTATACAACCTGAATGCGTTTAGAATCAACAGCCAGGATTTCTATTTAAACATTCTTTATAATGGTGCTGTGAATAGCGTGCCTACAGGCTATTTGCTCGAAGGTCCTCCTGATGTGGAAGGCGTCCCCCTGATCCGTGTAATGGGTTTTGACCGCCTTGGTCAGCAGTTGAACCCTCCACCCGATGGTATGTTTGATTTTATTGATGGCGCTGCCACGCGCGGTGGCACCATTCAGTCTACAACAGGCCGGATTTATTTCCCAGTGCTTGAGCCTTTTGGAAGTTATTTAAGAAATAAATTAGGTACCCAGGAACTTGGTGATAAATACGCTTTTGACTCTCTGTATACGCTCACCAAAACAGGAGCCGAGCAATACCCTGACAAGAACCGGTTTCTCATCGAGGGAATGTATAAATCAGAAAGCGGTTCAGAGATTTCTTTAAATGCTATCAATGTTCCGCAAGGGTCTGTAAAGGTTACCGCCGGTGGTTCTCCGCTGGTTGAAAATGTGCATTATACGGTTGATTATACTCTGGGCAGGGTTCGTATTATTGATGAAGGAATTCTTAATTCAGGTACTCCGGTTAATATTTCACTCGAAAGTACCAGTATGTTCAATGTTCAAACCAAAACACTTTTTGGAACGCGTATCGAACACAAGTTTAGTGAGAATTTTTTTATTGGTGGTACTTTTCTGAATCTACACGAGAGACCACTAACACAAAAGGTTAGCTATGGTAATGAACCCATCAGCAATACTATCTGGGGGGTGGATTTTGGTTATCAAACCGATGCCATGTTTATCACCCGTCTGATTGACAAATTGCCTTTTTACAGTACCGATGCCACTTCAAGGATTACTATTGATGGTGAATTTGCACATTTTATGCCGGGACATTCTAAAGCAGTGGGCAAGACAGGAACAACATATATTGATGATTTTGAGGGTAGTAAATCAACAATTGATTTGAAGACTGTTGGTAGCTGGTTCCTGGCAAGTACTCCGCAATATCAAACTATGCCTTACATGTTTCCGGAAGCAACTCCCGGATCGGGCATTAAATATGGATTTAATCGCGCCAGGCTGGCATGGTACATTATTGACCCACTGTTTTATGAGAAATCGAGCAACCTGAGGCCACCGAATGTTGACAAAGATGAACTCTCTCGACATTCTGTGAGACCAGTGCGTGAAACAGAGGTTTTTCCGAACATTGACCCTCCAAGCGGACAACCCATGAACATGCCGGTTTTTAATATGGCATTGTATCCATCAATCAAAGGTCCTTACAATTATGATGTAAGACCTACTGCTGTATCTTTTGGAATCAATCCCGACGGCTCACTTCGTGAACCACAAACCCGCTGGGGAGGTATGATGAGGGCTTTGGATAACACCGATTTTGAAGCAACCAACATTGAATATATCGAATTCTGGCTGATGGATCCTTTCGCCGAAGATTCATTGCACAGCGGTGGTTATTTGTATTTCAACCTGGGAGATATCTCAGAAGATCTTTTGCGAGATGGACGTAAAACTTTTGAAAACGGACTCCCAACAGGTCCTGAAGTTTTAAATGTAGATACTACCATCTGGGGAAGAGTTCCAACCATCCAGGCTTTGGTAAATGCTTTTGACAACAATCCGGATTCACGACGCTACCAGGATGTTGGTTATGATGGGCTCCCGGATGACGATGAGATCCCGTTTTTTGACAACTATCTGCAGGCTATTGCTGAAGTCTACGGACAAGAATCAGAAGCCTACATTCAGGCATTCACTGATCCTTCGTCTGATAATTTCCAATATTTCAGAGGAAGCAATCTGGATGATGACGACCGGTTCCGAAGCATTTCAAGACGATATCAGTATTTTAACAATCCTGATCAGAATTCACCTACTGCCGAGCAATCACCGGAAGCTTATCCCACCCAGGCAACAAATCTGCCAAATACCGAAGATATTAACCGGGATAATACCCTTAATGAAGCAGAAAGATATTTTCAATATGCGATCGAACTTCGTCCCGATAAGATGGAAATAGGAAGTAATTATATTGCAGATATTCATTATGCGCAAAATATTCCTCTCGAAAACGGTACCAGAGGCAATGTAAAATGGTATCAGTTCAAAGTACCGGTACGCAGCCCGGACGATGTTATTGGGAACATCCAGGATTTTCGTTCTATCCGGTTTTTAAGAACATTTCTTAAAGGATGGGATAAGGAAGTGATTCTCAGGTTTGCAACACTTGAACTGGTGCGCAGTGAATGGAGACGGTATTATAATGAGTTGTTCGAACCCGGGGACTTATTACCGGTTCAAACAGATACCCGCTTTGAGATCAGTACAGTAAACATTGAAGCCAACGGTTACCGCTCGCCTGTGCCTTACGTGCTGCCTCCAGGTATTGAACGCGAAATTAATCTCGGCACCATCAACCTTCAGCAGAAGAATGAACAGTCCATGTCAATCAAGATATGTAACCTTGCCGATGGAGATGCCCGTGGCGTATATAAAACCACTGATTTTGATTTTCGTCAGTTCGGCAAGCTGAAAATGTATGCACATGCTGAAAAAAGCATTGAACAGGATGAACTCAAAACTGGTGATCTTACTGCTTTTATTCGTATCGGATCAGATTTTACACAAAACTATTATGAATTTGAAGTACCTCTGGAATTTACCCCCTGGAATGTTTCCTCGGCAAATCAACGGGAAATATGGCCATTGAGCAACGAATTTGATATTGAACTAGAAAAACTTGTAGAAGCAAAACGCAAACGTAACGAGGCAATGAATTCTTCAGGATCGCTGGTAACAATAAATACACCTTTTTATGTTAAGGAAAGTAATGAAAACTGGAAATGGCGTATTACGGTTGTGGGAAATCCAAGCCTCAGCGATGTCAAAGCATTGATGTTGGGAGTTAGAAATCCTAAAAAACGTAGTTTCGAAGATGATGATGACGGCCTACCAAAATGCGCTGAGATCTGGTTTAACGAATTACGCCTCACTGACTTTAATGATAAAAGCGGATGGGCTGCCACAGCAAGAATGAATGCAATGCTTGCCGATATAGGAAATATAATGCTTTCAGGCTCGTACAGCACCCCTGGTTTTGGTGCTCTTGAAAAAAGAGTGGCTGAAAGACAAATCGAAACAATCTCACAATTCGACTTTGCCACAAATATTCAAATAGGAAAATTCTTCCCTGAAAGCTTTGGGCTTCGCATCCCTATGCACTTCGACTATTCAGAACTTCGTGCCACCCCGGAATATAATCCGCTTGATCCCGATATTCTATACAAAGAAGAAATCAAAGACCTGAATCAGGAAGAAAAAGATGATTTCAGGAAACGGACCCAGGACTACACACAACGGAAGAATATTAACTTTATGAATGTGCGCAAGGAAAGAGGACCAAATAAAATCAAATTTTATCCCTGGGACATCGAAAATTTTGATTTTTCTTATGCATATAGCGAAATCAACCGCCGAAGCATAGATATTGAATTCGATAAAAAGCTCACCTACCGTGGAGGAATCGGGTATATGTTTTCTCACAATCCCAAAAACATCAAACCCTTTAACAACCTGACTAAAATCAGGCTCATCAAAGATTTCAACTTCTATATTCTGCCCCGTTCGTTTTCTTTCAGGACCGATATGTTACGCGAATACAATGCTCGCCTGATCCGTAACAAGAGCGATGCTTTAATAAAAATTGATACCAATTACGTGAAAAGATGGGACTGGAGCCGTTTGTTTGATTTGAAGTATGATATTACCCAGACTTTGAAACTGGAATTCAATGCAGCTGCCAATGCTTTTATTGATGAACCTCCTGGTGCTGTTGACCGTAACATGCCAAATTATCAGTCGGTTAAGGATTCCATTATGAAGGAGATTTATTCCTGGGGAACGTTGACCAATTATACCCAAAATATGAGTGTTAACTACACATTGCCTGTCAACAAAATAGCACTGCTTGACTGGGTAAATATCAGTGCACGGTATGGTAGTATGTTCAGATGGCAGGCTTCGCCACGCAGTATACAGGAATCTCTTGGAAATACCATTGAAAATAACGGGACAATACAAATTAACGGCAATTTAAGGTTCAGTAACTTATATAATAAGGTAGATTTTTTGAAGAAATTGAACCAGCCACCCCAAAGATCCACCGGACGGGATGCCGTTCAACAAAAAAACAACAGAGAAGAAAACAAAGACACACTTAATACAGGTTTGAGTTTTGGTAAAATCATGAAGGTAACCGGAAATACTGTCCTTCGGATGATACTGGGCTTAAAAGATGCCTCACTCAATTACACCGATAACCGGGGAACTTTGCTTCCCGGATTTATGCCAGAGCCAACATTTCTGGGTAACCGTATGAGCGATGTTGCACCAGGGTGGGGCTTTGTGTTTGGAGACCAAACCGATATACGTCCAAAAGCGGTAGAAAATAATTGGATTTCGAGAGATACATTGCTTAACAGTGCTTTTATCCAGCGTATTTCTAAAAATTTGTCTGCCAGGGCCAATCTCGAACCATTACCTTTTTTACGCATTGATGTTACAGCTGACCGTACAGAAGCTATTAACCTTCAGGAGTATTACAAAGTTGGACCTGAAGGGGATTTCACCTCCTTTGCTCCCCAGCAGGGAGGAAACTTCAGCATGTCGTACCTGATGTGGAGCACAGCATTCAAATCTGATCGAGAAGACCACACCAGTCCTGTTTTTGAAACCCTTAAGGAAAACCGGATCATCATTGCACAAAACCTGGCAAAAGGCAATAGTAACTCCCAGGGTGTTGACTCTCTTGGATTTCCTGATGGATACGGGGCCACTTCTCCTGAAGTATTGTTATACTCATTCTTTGCAGCTTATTCAGGACGCGATCCGTCTAAGATAAAGCTGAATCCTTTCCCGGCCATCCCAATGCCGAACTGGAGAATTACATACAATGGCCTTGCTGAAATTCCATGGATAAAAAAATATTTCAGAACGTTCACGATCTCACATGCCTACCGTTCCGTTTATAATGTTGGTTCGTTTCTTACCAATCTCGAATACAAGGAAGGGGAAGGAAGAAGGGATGCTGCCGGTAATTTCATTACTAAAAAACGCATTGACAATATTACCATTTCCGAACAATTCAGCCCATTGTTTAACATTGACATGACCTGGAACAACAGCCTTCTTACTCGTTTCGAACTGAAACACACAAGAAATCTGTCGCTTAGTTTTGTCAATAATCAGCTCACCGAAGTTACAAGCAAAGAATATATTGTGGGGCTTGGCTATCGCATAAAGGATCTGAGATTCCTTATCGTTAATGTCGGTGGAAGCGGTCGCAGGCAGCGTGTAAGCAGTGAACTGAACCTAAAACTTGATATTTCAATGCGTAACAACAAAACCGTTCTGCGTCGCATTGACGAAGCCATTGACCAGGTGTCGGCGGGACAACGTATTATGTCTATTAATTTTTCAGCCGATTACATGGTGACCCAAAATCTGACCGCCAGGGCATTCTTTGAGCGTTCTGCAACAAATCCATTTATATCTAATCAATTCCCTAATTCTACTACTTTTGCCGGCCTGAGCCTGAAATTTACCCTGATGCAATAAAATTTGTGCACGGTTTAATAGGTTTTCAGGAAGTTTTAATATTTTTGAATTTTCATTTAAGCACCTAAAACACAGAACCCATGAAAATACCTGAAAATTTAAAGTACACCAAAGATCATGAATGGATCAGGATGGAGAACAATGAAGCCTGGATTGGCATTACTGATTATGCCCAGCATGAGCTTGGCGATATTGTTTTTGTAGAAGTAGAAACTGTTGGTGAACAACTGGATGCCGGGGAAGTTTTCGGCACCATCGAAGCTGTTAAAACTGTTTCCGATCTTTTTATGCCAGCCTCAGGCGAAGTTGTTGAATTTAATGAAACACTATCCGATCATCCTGAACTGGTGAATAAGGATCCTTACGGAGATGGCTGGATAATAAAAGTCAACCTGACTAATCCTGATGAAGCCGGCAATCTGTTATCCGCTGCAGAATACAAGGACCTGATTGATTCCAATTAGCCTGTAACATTATTCGAAGAAAAGTCCTGGTTGCATTATGCCTGTATGGTTAAGAAATTTCGGTGCATTTGCATTATGGAGTATTCTTATTCTGTTGCTTTTTCTGATACCCGGCCAGCTCATACCTCCAATTCCTGATTTCTATACCCTTTTACAACCTGACAAGGTCCTGCATCTTGCATTATTCAGTGTTTTTGTATATCTATTGCTGCAAAGCATCAGAAGACAATACGGACCCGGTTTTCTACGTTATCGTGGTATGATAATTGCTTTATTATCAGGAACTATATACGGAGCTACTACAGAATCTCTTCAGTACTTTCTTGCAATAAACCGTAGTGGTAATTATTACGATTTCTTAGTTAACGTTGTGGGTTGTCTGGTTGGAACAGTGATTTTTTTTACTGTTTTGAGAAAAAATAACGTAAAGGCAGACTCTGATTAAAAAAATGTTAATAATTTAGCCCTGTTTTTTGAAAGCCGGGATAAAATCCTTAAAAACCAAAAGTTATGAACATCAAAAAGTCACCGAAAGCCGACCTCGAGAAAAAGAGGGTATTGTTTATTCAGCTTGGTCTGATATTTACACTCGCTATTGTACTACTTGCATTTGAATGGAAAACTTACGACCGGGTTCTGACTGACCTGGGTGAACGCGAGGTGCTTGAAATTCCCGAAGAAATGATTGAGATCACACGCCAGGACCAGCCTCCTCCTCCGCCTGCACCTCCACCACAAACCACACAATTCAAAATTGTAGAAGACGATGTTGAGATTGAAGACGATTTTGTTGTTGACGTGGATGTAGATCAAAAAACTGTCATTGAGGCATATGTCCCACCGGCTGTTACTGAGGAAGAAGAGGTCCAGGAACAGGAAATTTTCATTGTTGTTGAAGATGCTCCTTCATATCCCGGAGGTGACGAAGCACGTATCCGCTTTTTAAACGAAAATATTCGCTATCCTCAAATGGCAAGGGAAAGCGGCATTCAGGGAACAGTATTTATTACTTTCGTTGTTGAGCGCGACGGATCAATCACAGACGTCAGGATTCTCAGGGGTATTGGGGGAGGGTGTGACGAAGAAGCTATTCGTGTGATCAAGTCCATGCCCAAATGGAATCCGGGTAAACAAAGAGGACGTCCGGTACGTGTACAATTCAACATGCCAATAAGATTTACACTTCAATAGCATGTATGATATAATATAAAGCCGCTTTGACAACAAGGCGACTTTTAATCATCTGAAGGCACCTCATTCATGGGGTGCTTTTTTATTGTTGTCACCTGAACGATGTTGCCTGATTGCCATCAGTCAGCTACATAAGTCGGGACACAGTATGTCATGAATAAAATCTATAACCTCAGTACTCCTGATCACTCGCTGGCGGTAGTGTGGCAGTTTTGAAGACTCGCTTGAGTTTTGTACCCGGAAAAACTGTTGCATATTAGTTTTTGGAGGCTAATTTACGAGATTTATTATTTGAGATAAGTAAAAGGTAACTTATTGATCCCCAAAGATGGGGTCAGGAGTTCTGAACATAATAAAGTCAGAACTCAACCTTATTGATATAATCAATATGATCTCCTTTTAGAGACCAATCAGCATAATTTCATATTTTTGCGCAGCGGAGGTTTTCGAAGCTTGGTGACTCTTAAAAAAGGCGGTGTAAACTGATATTTTTTCGCTTCGTAATCCCGCACGACACCATACCATCAAACATCGTCTAGAGGTTATTGTAAAAACACCGAAACAGTCTGACATCCAAAGCAGATAACTTGAAATATCTTCT
>CAYQRU010000079.1:0-17828 GCA_964419945.1 uncultured Bacteroidales bacterium
CGGATTCGAACCGCTGTACGAGGTTTTGCAGACCTCTGCCTAGCCACTCGGCCATGAGACCATGATGCGGCAAAGATACAAAGAAAATCTTTACTTCAACAACCTGCTTCTGATGCCCTGGCATATTTTCTGAGACAGGCTGCGCACAGGCAATCGTTGTATAATGCAGAAATCTGGTCTTTTTTTTCTTTGGTCATCACAAAAACAGCACACCAGCAATTTTTTGAGTTCCGGCATTCAAAAATTGCGCTGCATGACGGACAGGTTTTTATTTGTGCTTTGTTTTCCGTCATTGAATCAAACACCTGAATTAATTGTTACGCTGACTTTATCAATCTTGCCACCAAGGGGAGGATTTAATTTCGAGACTTTTACGTTTGCTGACTTAATCTCAGGAAAAGCATTCGTCACTGCTTTTAATATACGGCGGGCAACATGCTCGAGCAAATGGGCTTTGATGTCCATCTCTTTTTTTACCAGCCTGTAAACTGTTTGATAATTGATGGTTTGCTTCAGGTCGTCGCTGATTTCTGCAGGAGAGGTATCGGTTTCAAAATTAAGATCAACAATAAAACGCGTTCCTATTATTTGCTCCTCGGTAAAACAGCCATGGTAAGAAAAAAATTCCATGCCTTCAAGAGAAATGATACCCATAGTTTTTATAATTTTGAAGTGCCGCAAAAGTAGTAAAATGCCTGATGGATAGATGTTCAATGCAAGATTAAACCAAAACCAGTACCCTTGATGACCGAAAACATGTATGATAAATTGGGCCATCCACTTGCCATGGCCATTTTTCTTCTCACACTCATTCTTCCGGTTGGGATTGGATTCCTTGCCTTGTTACGGACTAAAAGTCAATCGGATTTTTTTATTGGCGGACGCTCGATGAATGCTTTTGTTGTGGGTTTATCGGCGGTTTCATCAGGCCGATCATCATGGCTGGTGCTTGGATTAAGCGGAGTAGCCTATGTTTCAGGAACAGGTGCCATTTGGGCAATTGCCGGGTATATTATCGTGGAAGCCTGGCAGTTTGTTTATTTAGGACGGAAGTTACGTAATGAAATTCAAACCAACGATTCTATTACCCTGCTTGATTATTTCGATACACGGTTTAATGACAGGACTGGGCTTCTGAGAATTGCGGGAGTGATCATAATAAGTGTTTTTATCACTGCGTACGTTGCTGCTCAGTTCAATGCAGGAGCGAAATCTCTTTCAACCGCACTTGATATTTCTTTTGTCATGTCGCTGGGAATTTCAGGTTTACTGATTATGGTTTACATGGTTTTGGGAGGTTATGTGGCTGTGGCATACAATGATGTCGTAAGAGCCATCATCATGCTGATTGCGCTTGTTGTGTTGCCTGTCATAGGGATTGTTCGTGTAGGTGGCTTAAATGTGCTGAATGATTTGCTACATCAGCTTAATCCGGCATATCTTAATGTTTTTTCACTGGGAACCGGAGCCATCATTGGATTTCTGGGGATTGGGCTGGGCTCACCAGGGCAACCCCATATCGTGGTTCGCTATATGTCTATTAAAAAGTCGGACAAATTGTTGTTAAGCGCTATTTACGGCACTACCCTGAACGTGATGCTTGGATTGGGTGCTATCTGTATCGGTTTGGTTGGTAGAATCCTCGTTCCCGATGCGCAGTCGTTGCCAGGTAAAGATCCGGAGATGATTTACCTTGTATTATCATCACAGTATTTTGGTCCGGTACTTTATGGATTGCTGATTGGAGGAGTGTTTGCCGCCATCCTGTCAACCGCTGATTCGCAGTTACTTGTTGTAGCATCCACCTTTGCCAGGGATTTATACGAAAAAGTACTTGCCGGGAAAACACATATTGATGAAAAAAAGAAACTCTTTCTGGGTCGTATAGTACTGGTTCTTTCGGGCATACTGTCGCTTTTTCTTGCCTACCTGGCCCAGGATCTTGTTTTCTGGCTGGTTTTATTTGCATGGGCCGGGCTTGGTGCAGCTTTCGGACCAGCACTCATCATGTCGCTCTTTTGGAAAAAAACCACCAAAGCAGGTATCCTTTCAGGTATGATCACAGGATCCCTGGTAACAATCGGATGGAAATTATGGCTTAAAGAATTCACCGGTATCTATGAGCTGATTCCGGGATTTTCAGCAGCTTTGCTGATTATCATGGCCGTTAGTCTGATGACCAGGCCCAACAACAGGGTGGACAAGTAAAGTACTTCTTTGTCTTTCCTGATGTATTACCGGGAGAATCCCCGGTAAAAAATATCTGTTATATCACTCCTTCACCCTCATGTTCAACTTTTCCGGAATACAGTTACTTTTGCAGCTTATTTTTAATCACGGAAAGTATTATGAACGATTTCTTCAAAGAAAAAGAAAGCAGCAAATCACTGCATTTTATTCAAACCATTATCGAGGAAGACCTCCGCCGGGGTAAAAACGAAAAAAGGGTTCACACCCGCTTTCCACCTGAACCCAACGGCTACCTTCATATCGGCCATGCCAAGTCCATCTGTCTGAACTTCGGACTTGCCCAACAATATGGAGGATTGTGCAATCTCAGGTTCGATGATACCAATCCCACCAGGGAAGAAGTGGAATATGTAGATTCCATCAGGGAAGATGTGCGTTGGCTTGGATTCGACTGGGACGAGCGCGAATATTATGCATCTGATTATTTTGAAACGCTTTTCGGATACGCGGTAACGATTATAAAAAAAGGAAAAGCTTTTGTGTGCGATATGAGTGCGGAAGAAATCAGTGCCAACCGCGGAACCCCTACAAGGCCGGGAAAAGAAAGCCCTTACAGAAACCGGAGCATTGAAGAAAATCTGGATCTGTTTAACCGGATGAAGGCTGGTGAATTTAAAGAAGGATCACGTGTATTGCGTGCCAAAATTGACATGGCTTCACCGAATATGCACATGCGCGATCCGGTTATGTACCGTATTTTATTTTCGCATCATCATCGCACCGGCGACACATGGTGTATTTATCCCACCTATGATTTTGCCCACGGTCAGAGCGACTTCATCGAAGGGATCACGCATTCCATCTGCACACTTGAGTTTGAAGTACACCGGCCTTTATACGACTGGTTTTTGGATCAGATCACAGAGCCTGGAAGCTACCGGCCATGCCAGTATGAATTTGCCCGCCTGAACCTTAGTTATACGATCATGAGCAAGCGCAAATTGCTTGAACTGGTAAAGGATAAATTTGTTCGTGGTTGGGACGATCCCCGCATGCCTACCATCAGTGGTCTCAGACGGAGGGGCTATACTCCGGAAAGCATCCGTTATTTCGCCGATAAAATCGGAGTGGCCAAACGCGACAATGTGATTGACGTTGCACTTCTTGAGCACAGCATCCGTGAAGACCTGAACAAGCGTGCGCTGCGGAGAATGGCCGTCATTCGACCGGTTAAACTGGTTATTGACAACTACCCCGGAGAAAAGGTTGAATATATGGAAGCCCTGAACAACCCGGAAGACCCTGAAAGCGGCGTTCGCAAAATGGCCTTTTCAAAAGAATTGTTTATCGAGAGGGATGATTTTATGGAAAATGCTCCACCAAAATTCTACCGTCTGAAACCCGGTGGTGAGGTCAGGTTGAAGTATGCTTATATAATCAGATGCGAGTATGTTGACAAAGATGAATATGGTAATATTGAAGTCATTCACTGCTCCTACGATCCACAAACCCGCAGCGGGATGCCCGAAAGCAACCGCAAGGTGAAAGCTACCATTCACTGGCTCTCGGCGCTCCATGCAAAGCCGGCGGAAATCAGGCTTTTCGATCGCCTTTTCAACGTGGAAATGCCTGATGATGTTGATGAAGAACAGGATTATAAAGCACATCTTAATCCCGACTCATTGAAAATTATGCAGGGATTTACCGAAGACTCATTTTCAGAAGCAAAAGCCCTGGAAAAGTTTCAGTTTGAACGCCTTGGATATTTTTGTGTAGATCCTGAAAGCAACGACAATAATTTGATTTTCAACCGCACTGTAACCCTTAAAGACGCCTGGAGCAAGATCGAAAACAAACAATCAGGATAAATTAAAGGAACAAATTTGGGAATACTGAGAATTTATTAATTTTGCGCCTTCAATTTGTCCGATGGTGTAACTGGCAACACGTCTGACTCTGGATCAGAAGACTCTAGGTTCGAGCCCTAGTCGGACAACGTGAAAATCAGCCGCTTGCATATTTTTTGCGAGCGGTTTTTGTTTTTGCAAACTTTCCAACAGAATCAACCATTTGAAAATCTCATGGGATTAGTTTCTTTTTCCCACAGGTGTCAAGCGTAGTTCAAAAGACAACCTGCCTCTGCTGCCTGCACCCTTCATGGAAATTTTGAGCGAAAGCCGGTCACTTTCTACGACCTAACTGCTGTTCATATTTTATTTTCATTTTCCACTGAATTGTGTTCTGAGGCGGTAAATGAGGCTGGCTTGAATTGAAATGAATTATCAATGCAAAAAATTGTTTATCAATCTACTGCAAAATAAATGTGGGAGTCTGGAATTAGAGTAGTCCAATTCTCCGGCATTTTTTATGTGTTTAAAAAATTCTTCCAAAAATGCTTAAAAAATTGAGGTAGTTTACAAAGCTCAAAATGATCTAGCGGGCATTTTTTCTAATTGCAGGAGACTCGTGATTGTTTGATTATGGACTGGGTTACCTGTGTTGTTTTGACATTACAGCTAAGCAGACAAAGTGTAAGTGTAAGCACAAAGTGTGCGAAGCCGCCATTCTGTTGAAAAATTTGTATCCTGTCAGAATATGCTGCGATCCGGGCTTGTCCGGAAATTCAAAATACAATGACGATCCGACAAAAACTGAAGGTCAGGGATAAGAAACCTGCTCTGCAATTTGTAACGCGTTCCAAGCCGTACTTATCCCTGATACCACCCTTATTGATCATTTGTTCATGTCTCCTGATGACCAATCCTGGATTAATTGAGACGATGGGTATTTGATTCACAAATTCTGCGTACTTTGCAGCCCTGATTCAAATTATTGTTACTCATGCAACATCATTTTTCAAAACTTATTGCCATCATGCTGATAGTCAGCATTTCCAATTTTGCAATGACGCAGGAGGATGCCCGTCTGCTCCGCTTCCCCGATGTTAATCAAAACCTGATCGCCTTTGTGTATGCTGGTGATATCTGGACCGTCAATGTCAGCGGTGGCGAAGCCCGCCGCCTCACCTCGCACGAAGGACTGGAGCTTTTCCCGAAAATTTCTCCCGATGGAAAATGGATCGCTTTTTCGGCTGAATACTCAGGCAGCAGACAAATCTGGATGATGCCGGCTTTGGGTGGTCCTGCAAAACAACTTACCTTTTACAACTCCGTTGGGGTGATGCCGCCACGGGGAGGTTTCGATCACGTTGTACTGGAATGGACTCCTGACAGCAGGCAAATCCTTATCCGTGCCAATCGCACCTCTTTTGGCGAAAGGCAGGGTAAATACTTTCTTGTGAACCTTGAAGGAGGTCTTGAAAAATCCCTCCAGATTGTAAATGGCGGATTTGCAACCTTGTCGCCTGATGCAAAAAAGATCTGCTTTACACCTGTGGATCGCGAATTCCGAACCTGGAAACGTTACAAGGGAGGACGAGCCACGGATCTTTGGATATATGACCTCGAAAACAACACATCGGAACAGGTTACGGATTTTGCCGGCAGCGATCAATGGCCGGTATGGTTTGAAAGTTTTATCTATTTTACCTCTGACCGCGACCTGAGGCTCAACATTTATCGTTATGATACCCGCACCAAAGAAATCAAACAACTGACTTTTCACAAAGATTTTGATGTTATATGGCCTTCGGGGAAAAAAGGGAAAATTGTTTACGAAAACGGAGGACACCTTTACGTATTGAACCTGTTGACCGAAAATACTGAAAGAATACGTGTCAGCATGAATTTCGACAATCCTGCCCTGGTATCGTATTTTAAGAACGTGAAGGACGATATACACAGTTTCTCGGTTTCTCCCTCCGGCAAACGCGCACTGTTTGATGCCCGTGGTGATATTTTCTCGGTTCCCGCTGAAAATGGCATCATTGAAAACCTCACGGAAACACAGGGAGTACGTGAAATTTACCCGGCATGGTCGCCCAATGGGAAGTATATTTCATATTATTCAGATATTACCGGCGAATATGAGATCTACCTGCTTGAAAACAAGCGTGGTGCTAAACCACAACAGCTAACCTTTCATTCGAAAGCGTGGAAATATGAGCCGGAATGGTCGCCCGACAGCCGATACCTGGCATATAGCGACCGCACATTGAAACTTTGGCTACTCGAAGTGGAAACCGGCAAACAAACAGAGGTGGATCATGCCACATTCAGCGAAATTCGCTCCTTTAGTTACTCGCCCGACAGCGAATGGCTCACCTATGACAAGGAATCAGAAAACGGACTTTCGGCAGTCTGGGTGTATCACATTCCAACAGCAATAAGTACCCAACTTACCAACGATGAATTTAACGACAGTCAGCCGGTATTCGGCAAATGCGGAAAATTCCTTTTTTTTGTTTCAAACCGGGATTTCAACCTGACTTTTTCAAGCTTTGAGTTTGATTATCTGTATACCAAAGCGGCAAAAGTCTACGCAGTAGCCTTGCTTAATGACGGCTCAAAACTGATAAAGGAAAAAACAGATGTGGAGCCGGTGAAAGAAGAAAAGAGCGCAGAAGAAGTTGCCAAAGGCCCGAAATCAAAAACAAAAGATGAAATTGCGACAAGTGAAGAAAAACTTAACGTCAGGATTGATTTTACGGGTATTAATAATCGCGTTGAATCGCTGCCAATCACTTCCGGAGATTACCGATTGATCGGTCCGGCTGATGGAGGATTGCTTTACATCGCTGATGGGAAACTCATGCGCTACAATGCTTCAGAGCAAAAGACAGAAGAAATCATGGACCGGGTTTATTGGGCCAGGCCAACCGCAGATGGCAGGCAGTTTATGTATCGCTCAGGCGATGATTACGGCATTGCCAAAGTGGCTCCAAACCAGAAGGCCGGTGCTGGTAAACTCGATCTCAGCCAGATGGATATGAAAATCGACCCCCGTAAAGAGTGGGATCAGATTTACCGCGACGGCTGGCGGATTTTCCGTGATTATTTTTATGTGAACAACATGCATGGTGTGGACTGGCAAGGATTAAGGCAGACCTATGGAGAACTGCTTTCTTTTGTTGGCCACCGTTTCGACCTCGACTATATCATCAATGAAATCATTTCAGAAACGAATGCCGGCCATGCCTATGGCGACTGGGGAGATTTTACCCGTGTCGAGCGGGTCAACGGGGGCTTACTGGGCGCCGAACTGGAAACTGATGAAACCATTGGACGTTACCGGATCACAAAAATATACACAGGCGAAAACTGGAATCCTGCGCGCCGTTCTCCTCTCACCGAAGCCGGCGTTGATGTGAAAGAGGGCGATTACCTGATCAGCATCAACGGAAAAGAGGTAACAACAAAAGATAATCCTTACATGTTTCTTGAGAACCTTGGCGGGAAGAGGGTCGAAATAGCAGTAAATTCAAAACCGGAAGTTCCCGGAGCCAGAATTTCAACCATTACCACCATCAATAGCGAACAGGAACTGAGATATTTCAATTGGGTGAATGAGCGTCGCGCAATGGTTGATAAACTTTCTGGTGGCCGTATCGGTTATATCCATGTTCCGAATACAGCACAGGATGGCAACAGGGAACTTTACCGTGGTATGTACGCCTATCACCACAAAGAAGCCCTGATTATTGACGATCGCTATAATGGTGGAGGATTTATACCCGACCGCCTCATTGATCTCCTCGATCGCCGGACACTGAACTACTGGCACCGTAATGGGCTATGGCCCAGCAAAGCATCGGCTGTTGCTCATGATGGACCGAAAGTGATGCTGATCAATGGGTATTCCTCTTCAGGCGGTGACGCCCTGCCTTACTATTTCAGCAAAACCGGGCAGGGCAAGCTTATCGGAACACGAACCTGGGGCGGATTGATAGGAATTTCAGGAAATGCAAGGCTGGTGGATGGAGGTTATATTTCGGTGCCCAGGTTTGGTATTTTTGATGAGAATGAACAGTGGATCATCGAAGGTATCGGCGTTTATCCTGATATTGAAGTAGTTGACCGACCCGAAAAACTGGCTGCAGGCATTGATCCCGGAATTGAAAAAGCAGTGGAAGTCTTGTTGAAAGAACTGGAAGCCAATCCCGTTAAAAAGGTAAAATCGCCTGTACCGCCTGACAGAAGCAAATGGATTGAAGTTGAAATAGAATAGTATTTCATGTTGTCGAATTTAAACCGGTACAAGCAAATTCATGTCGGATTCCGTTAAATCATATTTGTATTCTCTGCGAATTACACTTTTGTTGCTGTTGATTAATTTTCGGCTTTTTGCCGCTGATGCCATATTGTTTAACGGCGCAGGTGCATCGGCAGAAAACAAGCTTGTTGCAATGACAATTGCAGGCATTGTGAACCGGGAATCTCCGGAATTGTATTTGCTGAATGTGTATGAAACATGGAGCTACAATCAAACCGATGAGTGGTGGAGAGATATTTATTTGAGCGATGGTGGCGTAAATTTTACAAACCTGTCCGACATTAATGATCTCGTTGCACATTTCAGCAACGAATTGAAAGGCGCTATCACTTATGATCCGGCATTGGTTTATGGGAATTTCAACGGGCAGAATTTTCGGTGGCAGGCTGAAGTTGCCGCCATGATCGGTGGTTTATGCAATTGTATTCCTGTACCTTTCAACAATATTTCCATTTCAATCGCCCGGCCTGACAGTGTATGGATTGGCGATCCTTTTCACGGAAAGGATTCCATCCGGATTTCTGCAAAACTTGAATTGAACCAACATGCATGGAATAATCCTGTGCTTAGCCAGGAACAAAGATATTTTGAGATTCTTGACTGGGCATTGCAGACTTTACTGAATCGCTGTAATCCACGTGGCTTTTACCTGCGTGAAATAACTGACTGGGCAGTGAGCCAGCGCATGTTCCAGATGAATCTTGCAGGAACCGAATCGTTGAATTTCTATTCACTTTCCGATGAAAAAGCTCAAAAAATCGAGCATGTGATGCAATATCTCAGCAACAGCTTTCCCGGAGAAATTTTCCATGTTTACGGGTGGATGCGCCCAGAACCTTTGGTACAATGGATTTCGGCCTGGGGCGGCAGTTTTCATGAAACGCTGCTGAGCAATCTTTCGTGGCATCATATTTTCCCTGCAGAGCAGGATTTTCTTTATCTGCGTCCTTCTGCCGTAGAGCCTGGCTCACAACTTCTTGAGGATAAATACTATGTGCTTTTTATCGGATCCGAAGGCGATGCCGGCAACTGGAATTTTGGCTTTCAGGGTGGTGCCTGGCACTCAGCAACGCGTGGAAATATTCCGCTTGCCTGGGGTTTTAACCTGCATATGTTCGAAACATTTCCTTTTGTTGGGCAGTATTATTACAGAACGGCTACCGCAAACGATGGTTTTATTTCGGTGATCACACCACTCGGCTATGCTTATCCTGATCTGTTCCCTGACGATTTCCTGCCCGGTGCGGTTCAGCAGTCGGCAGGATTACTGCAAAAATTCAGGATTCCATCGGTTTACGCCTATAAGCATTACAATGGAGCAGGAACATCCGTTTTTCGTGGATTTTCAATATCCAACAATTATAATTTCAGCAGGTTAGGCTCATTTGCCCAGCAAACAAGCACCAGCCTCACGTTTCTGTTTGATCCGGGATTGCAAACCCAGCAGCCTTACCAGAACTTTGGCGGATTGCTATACAATCATGTAAATGATGAAACTTTTTACGCCGATGTTCGTGACCTCACAGCTACTTCAGCCAGGATTATCAACAAGTTGAAAAACAAACCCAAACCAAATTTTTTACTTGCCGGTTATCAGCGCCTCAGGCAGGATGGTACAACAATAGGTAGCTCCAACCCTGGGGATTTGACTTTACCCAGGCTACAAACCATCATGCAACAGGTTATGAATGATCCGGAGGTTGGCTCTTTTGTTGAATTTGTTACTCCTGAAAAATTCACCGATCTTCTGCGGCAAAAATTAGGATTGACTCCCGGAATTGAAAAACAAAAACTCCCGACTCACAGAATCAGCATATTTCATGGTTTAGATGGACAAACTGTCCTTACCCTGTCGCAACTCAAACCCCAGCCTGTTGTCGTCAGAATCTTTGATATTACAGGAAAACAACTCAATCAGATACAATGGAATGTATATTACGGTGAAGAGCAAATGATACTTCCCATGCATTCACATAGCAGTGGCGTTTATCTGGTTAATGTTAACGGCAGCGACTTTATCCTGAACACAAAGTTCCTGAAATAGGCATATGCCATCTATGGTTCACACCAATTACATGAGGAAAACAAGATGCTGAAATGCATAAATCATGCTACCGCTCATTGAGAAGAACATTTCCATGGTCTGGGAACATTATTGAAATAAGCCCGCAATCAACTGATCATCAGCTTCATTGGGTAGTGTGATCCTGAGTTGTGGTTCCTGCTCCATTGCTCTTTTCACCGCAAAAGCAGCACCCGCGTTGCGTGCCCAGCTTCGGCGGGCAATGCCGTTATTTACGTCCCAGAAAAGCATGGATTTAAGCCGCCGGTTGGCATCAGGGCTACCGTCAAGCAACATTCCAAATCCACCATTTATTACTTCGCCCCAGCCCACACCTCCGCCATTGTGCAGCGAAACCCAGGTAGCGCCCCTGAAAGCATCGCCGATGACATTCTGCACAGCCATGTCGGCAGTAAACTGCGATCCATCGTAAATATTGCTGGTTTCCCTGAAAGGAGAATCGGTTCCTGAAACATCATGATGATCGCGCCCCAGAACTATAGGAGCACTTATCGCGCCTGATGCAATGGCCTGGTTAAAAGCTTCGGCAATGCGCATGCGACCCTCGGCATCGGCGTAGAGTATGCGTGCCTGCGAGCCAACCACAAGTTTGTTTTCCCTTGCCCCTGCAATCCATTGAATGTTATCCCTCATCTGCTGCGAAATTTCATCAGGTGCCGATGCAGCAATCTGCTGCAAAATTTCCATGGCAATATTGTCGGACTTATCAAGATCGGCACTCAACCCCGAAGTACATACCCACCGGAAAGGTCCAAAACCGTAATCGAAACACATGGGTCCCATAATATCCTGAACATAGGAAGGATATCTGAAACTTCCGTCGCCGTTCAACACGTTGGCGCCGGCGCGCCCCGATTCAAGCAGAAAGGCATTGCCATAATCGAAGAAATACATACCTTTGACTGTGAGAGAATTAATTGCAACAACCTGCCTGCGCAAACTTTCATACACCAGCTTTTTAAATTGTGCAGGGTCTTTGGCCATCATCTCATTTGATTGCGCATAGGTGAGGCCTGCCGGATAATATCCGCCGGCAAAAGGATTGTGCAATGAGGTTTGGTCGGAGCCGAGATTCACATGAATTTCGCGTTCAGCAAGCCTTTCCCACAAATCAACAATGTTTCCAAGGTAGGCAATGGAATGCGGCTTTTTTTTCTGCTGCCATAGCATAGCAATGTCAATAGCATCGTCGGCATTGGTCATGATTTCGTCAACCCATCCCTGGCTATGGCGTTTATGAGCAGCCACGGGGTTAATTTCGGCTGTAATACTTACCACGCCTGCAATATTTCCTGCCTTTGGCTGCGCCCCGCTCATGCCTCCAAGTCCTGAAGTAACAAACAAATTTCCGGCAATTCCTTCTCCGGGTTTGGCGATCCTCCTGCAGGCATTCAATACCGTAATTGTAGTTCCATGTACTATTCCCTGGGGCCCGATATACATATACGAACCAGCAGTCATTTGCCCGTACTGTGTAACACCCAGTGCATTGAAGCGTTCCCAGTCGTCAGGTTTTGAGTAGTTGGGGATCATCATACCGTTGGTAACTACTACGCGTGGAGCATCTTTATGTGAAGGAAACAACCCCAGAGGATGACCCGAATACATCACCAGGGTCTGGCTGTCAGTCATTGTGGCGAGATATTGCATGGTAATCAGGTATTGCGCCCAGTTTTGAAATACAGCCCCATTGCCCCCGTATGTGATCAGCTCATGCGGGTGTTGTGCCACTGCCGGATCAAGGTTGTTCTGAATCATCAGCATGATGGCAGCCGCCTGCAACGATTTGCATGGGTATTCAACAACCGGGCGGGCAAACATTCCGTAATCAGGCCTGAAGCGATACATGTAAATACGTCCGTATTGCTTAAGCTCATCAGCATATTCCTTCGCAAGAACAGCATGATGGCGGGGATTGAAGTAACGGAGTGCATTTTTCAGTGCTAATTTCTTCTCATTGAGGCTCAGTATGTCTTTGCGAACCGGGGCATGGCTCACATTTGAATCATAAGGCTTAGGCTGGGGCAACTCTTCAGGTATTCCCTGCAGGATAGCGTTCTTAAAACCGGAATTATTCATTTTTATGAAAATTAGGTTGAAAAGGCAAAATTAGTGAGAAAAGCCACGCTTTACACCTGTATAGAAATCATTCCTTGCCAGCGACCGGATTTTATCTATTTTTGTAAAAGGGAAATGGGAATGATTTAATAGAAAATAACTATGTTAAGATTCATGCTATTATTGAGCCTGATCGTACTCCTGAACTCCTGTGTGAAGGACAATGAAGAACCGGCAAAAGCCTCCATACAGATACGGTTTGTCCACAAGGTGAATGGTGCACCGCTCATTAAAGACCAGATGACCTACACCAATGCCGCGGGAAATCTCTATGAAGTAACAGAAGTAATGTACTTCATTTCCGAACTGAGACTCTACCGTCATGACGGACTGATTATTGAACCGGCAACCTGGGACGACATATACTATGTGGACACAAATATTCCTGCTACGTTTCTCTGGAATATATCCGGACAAATACCTGCAGGGACCTATGATTCAATCACTTTTGTCTTTGGTATCACGGAAGATAAAAACAAGTCGTTTATGTTTGTCAATCCACCGGAGGTGAACATGGCCTGGCCTGATATTTTAGGAGGCGGATACCATTACCTGATGCTCAACGGCTGGTGGCTCGATCTCAATGGGGCTCGCCAATCCTATAATTTTCACCTGGGTATTGGGCAGATTTATGAAAATAATTCCGGGCAGGTGGAGGATATCATTGGTTTCGTGCAGAATTATTTTACTGTTAAACCAACAGGTCCCGGATTTACCATTGCTGAAGGCAAGTTGATCGAAGCCGAACTCACCATGCACATCGAAAACTGGTTTCAAAATCCACACATATACGACCACAACCAATGGGGAGGCGCCATCATGCAAAACCAGGCAGCCATGCAGATGGGTCGTGAAAATGGATGGGATGTTTTTACAGTAAGTTATACAGGCACAATTAAATGAGTGGTTGAATAAATAGCAGCAACTGAGCCAGGTTTTAGTACCATTTGGTTATTCAGGTAGGCATTTCAGGATTTCGTCAGCCACGTATTAGCAGGCTCTTTCCAAAATAACCTGCAAAATATCATGAAAGTCATCATCATCAACCGATGCACCAATCTCATGCTCAACAATCGCCATAATAAGATGATAATCAGCTACCATAACTGTGGCATGGGCATGAGTGCTTTTTATTTTGATTTCTTCTTCCTGCGATAACCCATCTGTATTGATCACCTCAAAAACTACGCGAGGGTAGCCTTTGTGAGCTACAAAACTACGCTGGTGCTCGTCGGGAAGCGTCAGGTATTATAAGGTTTCTTCTTTCATAATGATTATCTTGATTTAATTTCTTCCAGGATTGATAAAAGGTTCTCAACGGCAGCATTTTCCATAATCAAGGTTGAACACTACTCCGGTAAGGCATGAGAACCGGTGGTTTTCATTTGCCGAACTGCAGAGGTCATTGTTTCCAACTTCATCTATATAAATCCGGTGTTTCATGCGTTTGTATAATCCAATTGGTTTTTCAAATCACAATCTGCTTATACTCCCCCTCCCCCAGCCAAAAGTCCGGCGCTATCACCTTCACCTCTTCGTAGGTTAAACCGTAGAGCTTGAAAACCATCTCGTCTATGCGGTTTTCAAGGGCGGTGGTGTCGGCGTGGGGGTTGGATTGTTTGGCGGTTAGGATTTATTCTCTATCTTCATCTGTTAACCTAAAATTTATTTCATAGTTTTTAACAAAATCAATTTCTTCATTAGTTAAGCCATAAAGAGGCCCAACAAGATCATCAATTTGATCAATAAGAAACTTTGACTTGCCAATTTTATATTCTTTGAATGACTCAATATTGGCATATCTTGTAGTTTGTCGGACATTTGCGTTTCTCTCGATATCATTCAGATAACTAGAGTAAATCGTTTCTATTTTTTTGATTTTCTCTTTTGTCAGGTTTTCCAACGGAATCTTGAACGATGCAATCTCGTAAAACTTTAAATCAAGGTTGTTTGAGTAGATCTGGTAGAACCAGAAGTATAAGTTACTACTCAGAACTGCCCCAATACAATTTACGATCTCTTTATCAAATAGTATTGATGTTTCTTTTGTTGATCCCGTAGGATAGTTGGTAATTACTTTGTAATATCGTCCCCCAGTAGTTCGGTAATAAATTGGCTTCCCAGTTGATTTGATTAAGTCACGGATAGAGGTTTTTTGTGAATATATTTTATCAAGAATGCTTTTCTCTATTTCGTGGCTGACTTTGGGATACCTTCCGATTAGCCGATACTTCTTTACATCAATGAATTCCAGTTCTCTTACTAATTGATCTAAGTCGATTTCATTATTCTTCCGATACATTTTAGTTAATAAGATTCTGGTGCATTTTTTATCTGATCTCGAAAAAAATAAAATGGAGGTATTTACTACTGCATTTTGGAAAACAGGTTGCGGTCTAACCGCAAAGGAGGAAATTCGTATTTCTTCACAATTTTTTTCCAGTAAAGTATGAATACCAGTCATTGAATCGCTTGATGTTATTGAAATTGGAACAATAAAGGAAAGGTTTCCATTTAGTTGCAGAGAATGAAATCCTTGCTCAATAAATAAGGTAAATGTATCAAGAGATCCTTTTTGCTTGTTCTTAATAGTTTTTGCACTTAAGAAATTCTCTAAAAAGTATTTTTTATCCGAGGGAGAGTAATCAGCACCATAAGGCGGATTTCCAATCACCACATCAAAACCATCTGATAGGCCAAACATCCAATATCTATCGAAAAAAGGAGAAGAAACATTCTGGTCGTAAGGATCCCATGCCGCAATCTTGTTTGCATCGGTTTCAGGGAAATTGGCATCAATCAGTTCACGGGCAATTTCATTTCTTAATTCCCTGTCGCGTAAGCGGTATTTTCTTTTTGTTTCAGGTGTCCGGGCGTTGAAATGACGGTGGCGGACTTTTTCAAGCTCTTTTTCAAGTTTATATACTTTATCCGGTTTAAAAGTCATTTTTGCATCGAGGCCAATAAGCGTATTTGCCGCTACAAATTTAGTTTCCAGGTTGGGCAAGGCCCTGATGCCCAGGTTTTCGTTTTCGGGATTAATGGTTTGGTCAACCAGCAATGAGATGAAGAAACGCAGCTTGGCTATTTGCACGGCTATGGGCTGGATATCCACACCGTAAATGCAGTTTTCAATCAGGTAGAGTTTACGGCCATAGTCTTCGGCATTGTTTTCAAAGGCATCGGCAATTTCTTTCAGGCGTTCGGCAAAGCTTCCGGTATCGCCACTGGCAATGGCTTCCTGTATTTCAGTATTTGCGCGTTGCATCTGCAATTGCTTCCAGAGGTGGTTATCTGGGTCAAGCTTTTGCAGGATATGCACCAACTGCTGGAGCACACCCATCGGGAAAGCGCCTGAGCCGCAGGCCGGGTCGAGCACTTTTATACCGTCAATGGCTTTAACGAGGGTTTGCGTTTCGGCATCATCAAATGGATTTCCGTTACCGGAATAAGAAACGAGGTCGCGCAGGCGGGCTTCGGTTTTTTCTTCATTGTGCCCGGCTTCGCCGGAGAGTTTTTGCTTAAGGTAGGCAATCAGCGATTCGTCAACCATGTAGTTCACGATTTCGCGGGGCGTATAAAACGAACCGGTTTGTTTGCGGGCTGTTGTTTTGGTTTCGGGGTTGTAGCTGGCCAGCAGGTTTTCAAACACTTTGCCCAGCAATTCGGGGTCGAGCGCTACCTGGATTTCGAGCGGGGTGTTTTCTTCAACGGTAAAATTGTAGCTGTTCAAAATCTCAATGATGCCGCGGATATTAACGCTTCGCTGCCGGCTGTCGTCGTAAACCATGCTCAGGTCAACTGCTTTTGCCCCTCCGAAAAAGAGATAATCGGGCACGCGGAGGGGATTGTCGGGGCGGTCGGAGAAACCGTCAATACGAACAATTTTCTCATTTCCCTGTGGCGTCTTTTCGGTTGGATGCGGCTTATCCAGACATTCAAAAAGCCCACCATTCAGAAAGGGTATATTCCTGAAAAGCTCAATGGTTTCGTCAGGATTGCGGAAAAATCTTCTATAGCGGAAAAGGTTGGTGATGTTGTAGTGTTGGCCATTTTTGCGAAAATCCCGTTTGGGCATCTCCTGGTTCAGGGTGGCAAAAAACAGGTTTTGCAGAATGGCTTTGTAGTAAGTGCTTCCAGGTTCGAAAGCGAAGATCAGATGAGGCCATATCTTTTCTTTATCGAAGAGTTCATCAGGAACCAGTCTTTTTTGTTTCAGGAACCAGACAAATATCAGCCTGGTGATCAGCCTGATCAGGTTGATGGGGTTTCGGGGTTCGGTACTGAGTTGATCATCATCAGGAAATGTAACATGATTTAATGCCCAGAAATACCAGTTGCTGAGTTCGCGATAAAAGTCTTTTGTAAGAATGTCAACGGAGAAAGCCTTTTCGATTTCTTTGATAGATATTTTTGTGTCTAATAGATCAGCGCTGGTTTTAAGGCTGGCAAAGCGTTCGGCAGCAGTGCGGCAATGTTGGCCGAGGCCAAGCAGGTAGGTGTAGCGTTTGGGATCGGTTTGGCGTTTCTCGCGCTTGCCGGTTTCCTTGTTTACCACCGTAAGTTCGCTGGCATAACTGAAGCGCCAGCTAGCTCCCTGGGTAAAGACAATCAGGGCGGCATCCACATCGCGTTGGTAAACATGGCGCATCAGATTGCGTAGCCCCGATTTAATTCTATCCAGGCGTTTTTGGGGTGAAATGGAAACTTCGTACAAGCCTATAAGCAGCCCTTCGGAGGTTTCGAAATAGCCGAGTTCATGTGCGATGGCATCATAGTCATTGGAAGGTAGATCAACCGGTTCAGGAATTGCCAGAAAGTTATGGATGTAGAATATCTCGCGTAAGGTATCAAGCCATTTGGCGCGGTTGTAATCAGATTCAAAGATGGATTTTAGTTTATTGGTGTCTATCATTGGTTTTATGTATATGTTTCTGATAATCAGTTTATTAATCCCGAAGGGATGACATTATTATAGAATCATCCGGCAATCATCCATTCGCAACCCCGAAGGGGTGAAATTCATTTATGTCAGCCCTTCGGGCTTTTCATTGTTGTCAATCCTTCTTGCTATAATTATTTCAACCCTTCGGGTTTAGATTCAATTCCAATATTCTTTGCTAAAATTATTACAGCCTTTCAGGCTTGCCTTACTTACATTAATCCCGAAGGGATGTTATTATTATAGCCGTTTGGGGCACCTACAACCCACAACCCCGAAGGGGTGAAATTCATTTATGTCAGCCCTTCGGGCTTTTTCATTGTT
>CAYQRU010000080.1:0-13560 GCA_964419945.1 uncultured Bacteroidales bacterium
GTATGGTAAGTAACAGCAATCCGCTGATAATTGAAACAATGGCAATTGTATTCATGTGTTTCAGAGATGCAAACATCTCTTTGTCAGGATAAACCACGCTGATTGACCACAGATTAGAATTAAGGTTCCGGTAATATATCCATCTCTTTTCCCTACCCGGAATATTATATTCTCTGAAGTTGCTTTTCCCTTTCAGCAGGTCTCTTCCAATTTCTCTCAATATGGGAGCATTCCATTCTTCAGCATTGGAGTAAGCACTTTTATTCATGATTTGTGATTTATCGGGATGGGTCACAGCAACCCCGTTGCGCGAAAGCATAAATGCATAACCTGTTTCAAAAATCTTTACTTCTGAAACAATGTCGGTAAGCCACTCAAGCTCCAGGTCAACAGTAGCGATACCGGCCAGGTGTCGTTCCCTGCCCCTGTAACAGTAAAATGGAACCGAATACGTAGCCATCAGAATATTGCCGGCACCTTCATCGAAGTATGGTTCTGACCAGTAGGGAATTTGAAGCATTTTGGGTATCTGATACCAATCCATATAAAAATAATCATACTCCTCGCTACCGAGGCGTTTGGTAAGCACCGAATCTCCATTACGGTAAGCATAAAGCATGTGGTATTCACCTGTTTCAGGGAAGAAATTAGGTTCAAATGCGATGCAACTCCCATATATATTCCCATTTCGTTTAACGATGGTTTGCAGCACCATCATCAGCGAGTCGGGATGGAAAAGTCCCATTTCCATGGTAGCTGCCACCATTTGAGGTATTTTTTCCATTGGTTGAAGTACCTGGTCAATTTTACCTACAATATTTCCAGCTATTTGAATAGCTTTTTCGCGGGTAGATTCCCTGATGATACTCCTTGTGTAATAGTAATAAACCAGAAAAATGAGGACAAATAAAGTAATGGTTATCAGCAGTACACGAGTAATGATACGAAATGAGAGACTATGTTTTTTTATCATGGCGGTGATAATTTTCTGACACCAGGTATCACAGGTTTATAAAAGTCCTTATAGTCCAATGGTGTTTTTACATCCCTGGTATTTCCAATGATGGTAATTGCTTTATCAAAATCCGATTTAAGAAGTTCGGGTGGTTGCCCCCCCTTATTCTTAGGCAATTGTAATTCAAGAACTTTGTCTAACATCCACCGCTGATGGGGAATATTGGTCGGGATGTTGGCCTGATGCATCCTGGAAACCACAAGATTCACAGCATACTCCCTGTTCTCAGCGGCATATTCCCAGCCTTTAATGCTTGCCTTGACAAATGCATCCAGGGCATCAGCATTTTTTTTATACATACTTCGCAGTACATACAACCCATCTTCCGGGATGTCGTACCCATGATCGGACATGAAAAATGTATTCAGTTCATTTTTTTCAACACCACTCAGATAGATCTGGTGGTATTCATTGTACCACATTACGGTCATAATATCAATCCCGCCAACAAGAAAAAGATTGACTGAAGAAAGGATTGGTATCCATTTGACATGTAACCCATGATCATGGATAACCGCATTTGGCGTTTCCCTGAAACCACTACGCCAGATACCAATCTTTCGCCCTTCAAAGTCACTCAGGGTTTCAATGCCACTTTCCTTCCTGCTTACAAACATGATAGCAGCATGTTGTGAAAACTGGCCAATGTTAACCAGGTCTATTCCGTTATAAACAGCATCAATAGCTGTAACCAGGAAGAGGGTGATGATATCCGCTTTACCCTCAGCAAGAAGCCTTGTTGCGTTTACCGCCACGGAAGGGTGGATAATTTCAATATCGAGGCCTTTTTCTTTGTAAAAGCCCTGATCCTGTGCAACATAATAGCCTGCAAACTGAGCTTGCGGAAGCCAGTGGGTCGCAAATACGAATCTTTGGTTTTGCGCGTTGCAAAATATAATAAACAACACAAAGAGTGCAAGAAGTTTATATCTTAGAATATTCATGCTCAAATCATTGATTTAAGAACAGCAAGTCCTTTCACCTACCGCGAAGCCTTGTGTCATGATTGAAAAGGCAAACAGAAAATATTTTTCAAATGTATAAATAATCCCACGATTGCCATTCGCCTGATTCATTCATAAAATTTCGGAATTCCCGGAGCATTGAATGAAAATATTCAGGCATTTTCATTTTTTCAGAAAAGAGCCTTTTATAATTACCGGTACTTCAGAACATAGCCGGCAGTCAATAATGTTCACCCCTGATTTCTAGTCAAGCATCTGAGCTTTAATAATTCTGCAGGTATTGGGATTGCTTAATCTGACAATATAAATGCCGAAAGGTTCATCAACATATATACCGTGATTTCCTGAATCGTTGATTTGCTTTGATAAAATTCTCCTCCCAGCTATATCAAAAACTTCTACCAGGCAACTATCAGTTATATTAATGATATACAACATTTTATTTTCAAACCATGCATGAATATCTGAATCTGAAATGCGATCAGGCGTTCCAACAGGATAAAACCGGAGCAGAAACCGGTCAGGATCATCCTTATCACTTGCAGTAAACTCGTATTCATTTTCGATGAGCAGACTCTGAGTGATATTATTTTTAAGATCAACCAAATATATAATATAGCGAAAATGATCAGGAATATCAGCAATAATTGTATATCCGGAAGTTTCGTTTTTCTTAAATACAAACGGTATTTCAAATATACTGTTTTGATCGGGAAGTGTATTTACCGATAATCGTTCATTATTGGCGACACTGTAAAAAACGGGACCATATCCCTGGAGGTAACGTCCATCTAATTCAGGATCAAAATCAGTTGTACTTTCCTCATCGAAGCGTATGATACATTCCTTTCCGGAACTTTTATCTGCTGACCATGCTGTTAGCACAAGCTTTTCATTATCTCCTCTGGTTTTAAACCATGGCTGATTGCTGTGAACACGAGCTGATAATGGAATGGTGACTGATGCATTATCCTGTAATACCTCAATCATAAATCCGTTCATCGAAGGTACGATTGCGTCATCTCCTTGTGGTAAGGGGGAATAATCTTTTAACAAATCATTCCATATCTGAATAGTTGCTCCGACTCCTGTTTTACTCCAGTTGTTCCATACAAGTGCGCATGGATAAGGATTTCCTAAAAGATGCCAACTGTTTGCTGCATTAATATCGGTAATATTCAAACCCGAAACCAGTAAGTCGCCATGATTCAATTCACCTGAAAAGGTTTTTGTGTCTGCTTGCTGATAGGCAACCAGATAACTCCTGGCCGGAAGAAAATAATCTGAACCGTTTACCCCGGTAAAGGTAGGGGAATGCGTGCTGTTGTTAAAATTTATCCAGGTATCATAAGGTTCACTCCACAAATAAAAACTATAGTCATTGTTTGTTCCTGAAGTAACCCAACCCCCTTGAAGGTCTATTGCTTGCCCAGTTACAGGAGTAGAAACAAAATGCCAGCCTTCTCTCCAATCTGTCCATGATGCTGCCGGCATGTAACATTCAACTTCTGCAAGGGCATCCCCATTAATAGAAATAAGAGATCCATTGCCTTCAGAATTGCTTTTAATTTTGATAAGTCCTTCACTAATCATATCACCCAATACTGTTATAGCCTTCCCCGGATCAATTGTCAGACTTGCATTTTCGAGAATTTTCAAATGGATACAGGTAGCTGGCTGCGACCATTCTGAAGTAACAATGGGTTGACTCGGAGCACGTCCATCAATAACAACATCATCTAATCCCGGAACAAATCCATCGTCCCAGTTCAGAGGGTCATTCCAGTCATTTGAGAATCCTCCCAACCACCTTCCTGTTTCTTCGCCTTCGTAAGCGCCAATGTCAGGAGGATGAGAACGAATCCTTCCTTCAATATCGTGATTTATTCCTGCAATAGTCTTTCCAATTTGGAAATAGCCTTCTGATGGTTTCAGGTCATCTGTTGCGATATACATAGGATTGACATTCAATGAATGTTGATCCTGTCCGGTGGCAGCCTGCCATTCCTGTAATGTGGTTTTAATACCGGCCATATATCCCAAACGCCCCCATAAACCATCCACAAAGTAATTGTTATAATCAATCACCGAAATTGATGAAGAATAGCACAGAATAGCATAAGATATTGTATAAGCCGTACTTGTAGTGAGACTGTTTGCCAGAATATTATTTTCAACTTTCACATTTTCTATATCCATATGAATGAATAAAGCTGCAGTTCGCGATTCAAAATATCCTGAGTTATTCCCATACAGATTTACGCTGTTATTGTATATATTGTACCCCCCTCCACTCATTAATCCAATTCCACCAGGAATTTTGTCAAAACGAGGTGAATTTTGATATCTACCGGTTCCGGTGATGTCGTAAATTACATTATTTAGAATATTGATATTGCTCTGTGTGTTTAAGCTTTCAATTTTTATACCCATTATCTCATTGTCACCGTTGGTACTAACCCTGAGGTTATGGATTGTATTGTTATCAATATTAGTATTTGAGCAATTGTTGACATATATTCCATAGATACCTGCATAATACCCGACGATTCCGTTGATAATATTATTTGAAATATTGAAATTTATGTTGTTATATACTTCAATTCCAGAACAGCCAATATTTTCCAAATAGGAATGATGACCTATTGAATTGTCTCTGATTAAAAGATTAGTTTGACCCGTTGTTGCACCTTTCACGAATATGCCAAATCGCACTGAATGGATTTTATTATCTATTATTTGTATATCTGTATTATCTGCTTCGGCATTGGAAGTAATATCATTTCCTTTGGTAGCAGATATTGCAGAGTGTGTATCTAATGGTCCGGATCCATGGATTTCGCAATTTCTTATCATAATATTGCATGCACCATTATCATTGGAATAACTACCTAAATGAATTACCGAACTGACGGCAGAACTGTTTGAATTGATGAATTTTAAATACTTCCCTGTGTTTTCGTATCTTCCATCAATAATGACCCTGTCAGCGCCGATCAGTTTAATCAATCTGCCGTCAAGATTACCTGATATTGTTTTTAAAAAGGGAGAATCAGGCCGGATTGTCAAAGAATAGCCTGAATTATAAGGAATTTCCGTCCATTCATACAGTGCGTGAGTTCCATCTTCGCTCAAATCTGAAATTATCAGCACTGAGAGGTCATCATTTAGTGCAAGCATATTTATTTCCTGGAATAGCCCTCCTTCTCCTGTAAGACTTGGATAAATACCCCCAATGCCCACAGTTACAGTTCCACCAAGAGCATGGCGAATGATTCGGCTTCCTGCGGGGTTGGTCGGATCCGGAATATAGGTGTTTGGTTCAGTAGTAGTAAACTCCTCGCATGTTCCATCAACAACGTTGAAAGGAGTAGCATTCGGGCTGATATCATATGTCAACCAAAAATAGTTATTGGCAGTTGAAAGTTCAATGTCCTGTGTGAAAACCATAATTTCAGCGGGATTTTGAATAGTTGCTCCAATCTGGGTTACACTGCTGAAGATTTCAGATGTTGTATAAAAAACACGGGCAGCGAGAAGCTCAGAGGTGTTTGTGGTACCATTTGATTTGAATGTAACAGAGTTAACGGTTACAGGATTAATGTTCCCGCCGGTAAATATATTCAGACGTACTACCGGTTGTGAAGTTTGCCCCACGATAACAGGTTCAGGAATCTGAGTCGTGACTGCCGATATGATTTCCATAGAATTTTCAAATACCAACTGAATATGGTTGGTTAACCAGTAGGATTCGCTGGCTGGTGGAGGCGAATCTGGATCTGGATTTGTTGTATTACTATTATATTGTAAATAAGTCACCCCAATCGGAAACATATCGCTTTTCCACAGTGTTTCAGTACCAGCTCCGGCTTCGTTTTCATCAACTGCTATTACTAAATTTTGCAAGTTGTTATATAAAAAAGGGATATCCAAAATAATGTCGAACCAACCGCTTGTTTCTGGAATACTAACATTTCCATCAAAAACCAACAATAATCCTGATACAGGAATCCAATCCGAGAATGATGTAAAACCATTTTTAGAAGTATGCCCCATATATATTCTCCATTGAGAGCTATTCGCTGTGAATCCTACAGAATGCTTATTTAACCTTAATTTGGTTATACTTCCGCCGGTGCTGATGCGTGACTGGTGGTATATCTGTTGCGAGTAGGAATAGCTTGAGGCTGTTACTATTGGAATGTTTTGTAAAGTATAATTTCCGTTACCAACAGTAATGGTTTGTGAACAAACGGAACAACATGCCAGACAAAAAAGTAATACAGATAAAATTCTTTGCATATTAATATAGTTTGATTTAGGTATTGATAGCACAATGCATGAAATTCATTATCAAAATTCTTATTCGGGAATTTCTTTCATTTTCTATTGCAATAATATGGGTCTCTGGTTATCAAACTCCAATATCCATTCGTTGATTTGGAATAATCTTTCCAGGATCTTGATTTTGTCTGCCATATTGCAGATTTCCACGCTAATTTGATCCTTTAATACCCTGTCGGAAAAAATGAATATCTCACTCTTAGCAGGATTCGGCAATAGTTGGATGCATTTATTATCAATCATATCATTTACCGATGCGGTAACACTGCAAATGACTGTGTCTTTGAAGAATGCATCATGAACAAAAAATACAATTATTTCTCTAATTCTCAGATTCCTGATTGTGTTCATAGTAGGATTGAAGTGCCGAAATAAATAATGGATTGCCAGGCATGTTAAGCAATCATTCTATCAGATCTGATTCTTTATTAATTTTTTTTCTTTCACCTCATTACCTTTTATGACCCTTATCAGGTAGATGCCTGGCTGACAGCCGGTCAGGTTGAAGTTGTATTGTGCCTGAGCGGGTAATTCAGCGCTGAGGACCATGCTTCCATGCATATTGTAGATTGCGATATAGATATTGGATGATTCTGTATGATTGAGTAGTTCAAGAGTGAAAAGTCCTGCGGTGGGATTGGGATAAACTTCAAAAAAAGATTCATTGAGTGTTGTCTCAATTTCAGGCATTGCAGGTGTGTCTTCAATGCTGATTGAGGCAAGCAGGCTTTGAACTTGCTCACAGTATACATCATCAATGCGGGCATGAAGCATTCCGCCATATTCAACCAAGGTTCCTTGCTTTAGTATAATCTTCTGGCCTGCAATAATTTCTGCATATCCTCCATGCAGGACGATGAATTGTTTGCCACTACCGGCAACAATCACTGTTCCGGTAGCATTAAAACACATGTACTCGCTGTCACCTATGATGAGGTCGGGAATTTCATAAAGTTCTGGTATACATGTCATCCATACCTGTTGCAAGCCAAAACTAATACTCCCGGCCGCAGAACTGTATGTCAGGTAGTCAACCTGCCCGATTGTGTAACTCAGGCTGCCGCCTGTACCGGTGGCCTCGCCTCCGGCAGAAACATTCCCCTGCTGGGCGTTAGTTTCCGGCATTACACTGATTAGTATGATTACTGAAATCAGCAATTGAAATATCTTACTCATATATTTGTCACTGATTAATAATAAATTTCGTTAAAATTTTCTCACATATTCTGATGTGTGAGATTCAGCATTATTTCATTGAAGCATCTTTAACACAACGAACAGAAAGACCAAAGGCTTTACCATAATAGTCCCTGGGAATATTGCTATGTGTGGAGTACAAATAGCGGCTCCAGGCTGTAGAGGCAGAATTTTCAGAGGAAGTCCACATGTAACCATAGTTACCTAACAGACCAAAACTACCATTTGCATTACGGTAACCACCTGGAAGACCTGAAAAAACAAACTCATCAAAACCATAAAAGTTGCTGTTGGAATCCCAACGGGGATGCTCATTTGTGTTGCATATTCCTCCCAAGGGAGAACTTACCTGTCGGCAGGATTTTAATGCATTCCCTGCGCCGTTGGTGATCGCTGGTTGGTTCGGAAATCCCCGGTCAATCAGATAATTGATTAATTGTGAAAATTCGGCATCAGTTGGCACGTGCCAACCGGCAGGACAAAGGCCATTGGAATTATTGACCGCATACCAGTTATAGAGTGCACCGTAAATGTTTTTCCAGTTCAAATCGTTATTATACCATACATAAGCTCCGGACTGATCAGCACTCCATTCATTAGCAGCAGTCAAATGTTTAATAAGCCCACCATTGCGATACTGGGTAGTTCTTAAATTTTCGCGCATCCAGCATATACTGCCAATGAGAACGGTTGTATATTTATTACCCTCAATATCAAAAACCTGAGAAATACCCGGACATGGTTGACCCGGAAGTATATTTGAAGAAATATTCCCAAAGTCATCAACAATAACTTCATACTTCATTCCATTTTCTGATGTTAGTGTCAGGGATGATGAAAGTAATACATAAGGGACGCTATGCATCTTACTTACTCCGGTGAGGGTATAGTTGCTACCACCGCTTATATCCGTTTCTGTTTTGATGAAAAAAGGTATATCAGCCCAATTGATTGCCGAAAAATTACCAACTTGGTTACTACCCTGACCAAGCACAAAACTTACCAAACCATTTGAATTACTATAAGGAGTGTGCGTTTCAGTATATACCGAAGGTCCATCCGGAGTGCCCTGGAGAATACTGACCCGGATTCCAACTAATGATTCGGTCACCAATTGATTGACTGAATCCCTGATAACTAACTGGTGGACTATTGCCTGTGGAACCTGCGCGTATACCTGAAGTACAAACATAAGTACAAAGCTTGTAAATGTCATTTTATTGATCGTCCATTTCATAGCCAAAGTATCACATTAATGATTATATTTATTTGAATATATTATAATTAGCAAAAAAATTATGGATTCTTCAAACAGCGCACTGACCATCCATAATTTTTATCATTCATAGCATTACCGGCAAGGGAATTATTATTCTGCAAAGCATACCCGTATGCCATGTCATCACCCAGTGCAGTGGAACTCCACCACCAGCCCATTGTTCCCAATGTAGCAAAACCGGGATAATCGCTTCGGAAACCAGACGGTAAACCTGAAAAATTACTTTCGTTGGTAGCCCCGAGATTAGGACTATTCCAACGAGGATGTGGCTGAGGATCAGTGAGAATACTTTTCATTTTCCCGCCGGCAATATTCCAGCCACCCAAATAGTTTATCAGCACGTCCCTTTCTTCTACAGATGCGACATGCCATCCTTCGGGGCAAAGTCCATTTATATTATTAACAGCATACCAGTTGTACAATGCGCCATATATGAATTTCCATTCTATGCTGTTATTGTACCATGAGTATGCCCCAGTTGTATTATAAAACCAGGCATTATTGTCCGCACCCGGGTATTCCAGAGGGATTCCATTACGATAATGGGTAGTTTTCAGATTTTCTTTCATCCAGCATTGATTTCCTATCTGGACGGTATTGTAAATATTTCCGTCAAAATCAGTTACATTTGGGAATCCGGGACAAGGTTGTCCTGGCAATGCCATTGCTGACAATCCCCCTGAATCATCAACTATGATCTCATACATGTATCCATTTGCAGAAGTCAGCACCAATGAACCTGAATGCAATGCATACGGGACACTATTGATTTGAGATGTTCCGGAAATGGTATAATCAGTTCCCCCTGTTGGGTCGGCTTCTGTTTTTATAAAATAAGGGCCGTTTATCCAGTTAATTTCTCCAAATATTCCGTTTATGATAGTCCCCTGGCCAATCACAAAGGAAATAAGACCATTGGAGTTGCTGACTGGAGTATGGGTTTCGGAATATACTATTGAGCCTTCAGGCATTCCCTGAATAATACTCACCCTGATCCCAACAGGAGAATTTATTATAAGATGCTTAGATGCATCACGAATCAAAGCCCGATGACTGAATCCTTCTGGAAATTGGGCTTGAAGATTTGTGCCGAGAAAAACACAGATCAAAACTAGTTTGCTGATCTTCATGTTTATAAAATGATTTATTAATATAAGTGTATTGTAATATTTGATCAGGTATTTAAAAAAATAAATTCATACGCGATTTAGCGCTTTATGCACCGGACTGAAAATCCAGAATTTTTTGAAAAAACGTAACTAAGAAAATTGCTGCTGCTATATGTAATAAGTTTACCATAGGCTTCGAAAATAAGATATTCGGTAGAAGTCCACCAGTAACCAAAATGATCCATATGGATATAAGAACCGTCATTGTGTCGAATGTTGCCCGGATATGCTGTCCAGTTACTTTCATTTGTTGCTCCTGTATTAGGACTTTTCCATCTCGGATGTGGGTCAGGTTCAGATCTGGTGCTCTTCATCTTCCCACCTGCAATATTATTTCCACCTAAGTACTCGATGAGATTATTAAATTCAATGTTTGAAGGCACAGCCCATCCTTCGGGACACAGTCCTTTCGTATTACTAACCGCTAACCAATTATACAATGCACCGTAAATGTCTTTCCATTCTACGTTATTATTATACCAGGCATAGGCTCCCGTAATATTGCTTGCCCACTGGTTGTTGTCATTACCGGGATATTCGATAGGTGTGTTATCGCAATACCTGGTGGTTTTAAGATTCTCTTTCATCCAACATTGACCACCAATAAAAACAGTATTGTAAACATTACCCTCAACATCAGTAACCACAGGGATGCCTGGACATGGCTGGCCGGAATGTGCAGTTGTGGTGATATTCCCATAATCATCCACAACGACATGATATTTTTGTCCACCTGATGATGTAAGGGTTAATGCTGAGGTGTGTAAAGCATAAGGTTGGCTAAGCACCGGGCTAATGCCTGTAACGGTATACTGTGTTCCTCCATTCGGGTCAGCTTCAGTTTTAATAAAATATGGATCTGAAGCCCAGTCAATTTGATTGAACTCACCTTTCTGACTCGTTCCTTCACCAATAATAAAACTAATGAGGCCATTGGCATTACTCATGATGGTGTGGATCTCTGAGTAAATTATCTCGCCTTCAGGCGTTCCCCTAATGATGCTTACCCGAATCCCCACCTGAGATTCACTCACAAGCTGGTTATTTCCATCACGGATTACAGCCTGATGGTTTATCCCTAAACTGGTTTGTGCCATGAGATCTGTTATTACAAAGAAACACATGGATAACAGTAATTTTACTTTCATTTCAGTAGTGATTTATTATGATCTCTTAATCAGTGTTGCTGTTCCCTTCCAAATTCTATTGGCTGGTCACAGAAAAATGATTTTTCGTATCAAATGTCTAATAATGAGTTATAGAGCATATTTTTTTCAGCAAAAATTGCTGTTGGTTTTCTTTCCTGCAGTTTTGTTTGTGTTGTTAAATGGTAATACTCACTTTATTGATAATCAGTAATTTTTGAATGATGATTTTTAAAAATATTCACAAACAACAATATAACATGCTTCAGGGATATCTGCCGGTTTAATTCTGATAACACATTAATCCGGGAGTCAGATAATTTTTTCCAATGGCGCTTCAAACATCCGGGCTGTGAATAACTAAAAAGGAACTACTGTCAATTGATGGAAGAACGGCATCAGGAAATGATGACAAAAAACTGTTGAAAAGGCCATGAAATCCTTAAAATTACTTATATCATACCAATAAAAAATGTATTAACACCTGATTTGATGAGACAACTCTTACTTAGGCAATTTTATGAATAACAGCGTATCTGATTAATCCGGCCTTGTAGTGAACACCCAGTTTCTTCATAATATTACTTACATGGGTATCAACCGTACGCTTACTGATCTGCAACCTGTCACTCATCTTTTTATGCGTCAACCCTGAGGAGAGAAGAAACAGAATCTCAGTTTCCCGTTTTGTGAGTTTGCAGGTAGTATTAGCTGTCATATAAAGGCATTTGAATCATTTGGATTCGTTTGTCTTTTTTATCACTCCATGTATTTTCTTAACTCCGTAACCTGAGGCAAGCAGCAACATGATGCCAAGTCCGCCATGCACCGGAGCTCCTCCTCCGGGAACATTATTACCTCCGCTTTGGCCTCCTCCGGGAGGCGGGGGTGGAGGCACACTTTGAGCCTGAATCGTTAAATAAGCTGCGAACAGTAAGAAAGTAACTACCAGGATTTTTATGATTGTTTTCATAATAGATTTGTTTTATTTTTTTTGTTTTAAATACATGCTATCGGGATATGTGATACAATCAAATTTCTATTGAATTACAATTTTCCCGGTGGCGACTTCCTGGCTGGAAATCATTCTCAACAAATAGGCTCCCCTGGGAAATGTAACCGGAATATGCTGCAATCCAATGCCAATCTGTTTATGACCAATTAATTGTCCGGATGTATTGAAAATTTCAATAATAGCAACTCCGCTGCCTTGATTCATAATAAACAAATAATTATCTTTTACATAAGCCAGTAAACTATTTCTCCCGGATAATTCACTGACTCCCAATGCACCGAATTTAAGTTCGAAGCGGTGGAGCGTATCGCAGGCATTGGCTGTGAAATAGAAGGTTGGCATTTCAGTAAGGTTGTGGTCAGTATTATTAAATTTATCGTGCAGAATTATGGTTTGCGAAGAGAACTCCCCGACTGCTTCAGACAAAGTAATGCTCATCAATCCATCAGAAGGTACTTTTAATGAAACGGGTATATGATACGCCTCTGCAATTGATGGAATGGAATTAATAGTCAACCAGCGCCCTCCTGATGCCTGTGTATATATCTGAGGCACATCCGGATGGAAACTGAAAAGCTTGGATGCGTCATAGAAATCATGGTCAAAGGATGAGGATGGATTGAGGAAAATCCTTGCTTCATCGAAAAATTCATCATTTGACACCCTTAAAACCAGCATATCGCCGGCAGATACGGTTTCCTGTTTCAGGTAGGTTCCACCATGGATTTGCTGAGTGTTCGACAGGCTCAAAGTTACATCATCGGCAACTGCCAGTACAAAGAAACCCTGACCGGATGAAATATCATTTACTACCTGATATCCGGGAGAACCTACTCTGTTAGGATCATATACCTGGGCATAGGCCTCAGCCAGGATATCTGTTTTGACAACGGCATTCCAATTTAACCCTGAAGCGTAAGGATTTCCGATCAGATTCCATCCGGCCTGCGCTTCGTCCCACACTCCCTGCCAGTTTGGTGGCGTTGTGTTACTTTTCTCCAAAGGAACCTGAATCCCTCCGTAATTGAGAGGTCCTTCAAACTCTTTGGTTGGATTTGCCGAGTAATAATTCATGAGGTATCCCCGCCCGGTAATGAAATTGTTGCTGGAGTTGGCAACCGGAAAGCTTGGAATGCCTCCTGACCCATCCTGGTTTTTAAAGTTAACCCAGATACCAGGCTCATACCACATGAAAAAATCTTCCGTGTGCATGCCGGGATTATTTAGATCAGGGTGCCAGCTACTGTTGGTTATTTCCATGCCACCGACCGGAGCGCTGATCATGTGCCAGGCACTTACTGCTCCGGGAAGGTAGCGTTCTGCCGTAGCGGTGATTCCTGCATTATTATGGATCAGCGAACCTGTTCCATAGGTGGTGGATTGCATGCGAATGCCGGTGGGAAGTGGATCGCCGGTGATGATAATGTCATC
>CAYQRU010000080.1:13660-17737 GCA_964419945.1 uncultured Bacteroidales bacterium
TGGATTGCATGCGAATGCCGGTGGGAAGTGGATCGCCGGTGATGATAATGTCATCTATTGCACTGGATCCAATTGCTCCTTGAGATTGTGACTGATAACGAAGATAACAAATAGAGGAATTATTCAGTGCAGCTGGAAGGCTAAGATTTGATACAACTCCAAGAGTCCAGGTGGTATTAACTGATACATCTCCACCAGGGACATCTTCCCATGTTGAACCATTGAGACTATATTGAATTTTAAAGTTTGTTGGACCAGTAGAAACTGATCTTTGTTTTGATGATAGTTTAAGATTTTCATATCTTAAAGTGTTATATTGGATCACCCATGAATAGTAATAGCCTTCTTCTTCGTCTTCGTCAAAAAAATAAAAATTACTCGCTCTTGGAGCTTTGGTGCCACCCGAAGATGCGAAATCAAAAAGTGACATTGGAGTCGCTGTTGTGTTAAGATTTGCTTCGTTATTACTTGAGGAAAATTCATTTGCATAATAAGGAAAATCAGTTTCACCTATAGTTTCATCCTCAAAATCCCATTCTGCCAATACCGTTGTTTCGCCACCAGATACCGTATTATCATCAAAGAGTTGGTCGCTTACCGTGAGTTGGCCCAGGTTATCTTCTCCGGCGCCAATTAACAGGTAACCGCCCTCAGCAACCGTAAGCTGGCGAACGGTACGTGTATCAGTCAAGGTGGTTGAACCAGCAATGATAGCATTGTTGCTGGCTCCGGGTAATGTGTTGGCGTTTTCAGTAGTTACATTATTCCATCTTGCAGTTGCATCCCAATCGCCATCTCCGGTAAAGCAGTAGCCAGCCAGTTCACGAGTGTTAACAGGAACTCCCAGGGCTGGTGTTACTGAATTGCGTGGAACTTCATAGTTTAAAGCTCCTGACCTTATTGCATTTGGATTAGAGCCGGTAAAATCGCATCTGCGCACAATAACCTGAGTTCCTGTAGATTGAAAGGCGAATTGCGGGTCTAAATCTGCAAAATTATGGAAGTTGCCACCTTTGCGTAGTTGCGCTTTAAAGGTAGCAACTTTACGCCAGTTATCGTCAAGTATTGTAACTTTTTCACCAGGCGATGGTGATGTAATGGTGGCCCAATTAATTTGGGTACCCCCGCTAACCAATGCCACATGGGCACTGTTGAACCAGGCATTTTCCTGATACAATTCGGTACCTGAAGCATCAATAGTGAGGTAAGCGTTTTCAAAATCACCTCCGTTTTTGATGGCTGTATTAAAATCGAGTATGGTTTGCATCGTATACAACGCGAAATCGTTGCTGCCAGAGCCCTTTCGCAGGTAGATGTCCCATGTAAAACTGGTTTCATCTACCTGCCTGAAGTTTTTAAGCTCTATATCGTAAGAATAAGTCTGCGCATGCAACACAGGGGTTGACAACAGGATGATCAAGTATGAGTATAATATCTTTTTCATATTGTTTCCGATTTTTTATTATTAAAATAATTTATAATTGATTATTCTACGGTGTTGCTTTCGAAACCCCGTTGGTAATGTTGGTGCTTACTACTCCAATATCATTAATGTCAACATATCCATCACCATTGATTTCATTTGTTACATAACCTTTTGTGTATAAAATGATGTCAACATCTATTGGACCTGCATCATTTATATCAATAAATCCATCCTGGTTCACATCGCCGGCATAAATTCCAAAAACACCAGCACCCAGATCTACCATGTTGTTTCCGTAGGCCTGGCTGGCAGCAGTGGTAAAGTCCCATGATGAGGTGGTGGCCAGATTAATAGCCTGGCTACTCACTGTTTCAAGGTGATTGCGTGTCCGGATGGTTAGATAATAGGTGCCCGTTGAAGGCAGGCCAACCATTGCATAACCGTCCTGGGTAAGATTAACATTTGGTACTGCGAATATATGCCCTGGTACCCCATAGTATCCCTGTTCATGTATCTCCACTGTTATCTTTTCAGATATTGGTGAAATCCATCGTGGAATCACGGCAGGATCAATAAATTCATGCGCCTGGCGCATTTCGCTGTCGCCCGTATAAAAGCCTTCAAGAAAAACCCGGATTGTAAAATTGTTGTTTCCCATTGGCGGCAAAGGAGGAGTCCCCTGGGAATAAGCAATGGTTGCCTTGAGAATCCCCCATAACAAAATGATAATGATTGTCTTCATTTGATTCGTTTTTACGTAAGATGTATCTGTTTATATGTTGTCTTCATGATGAGAATGTATTTCGGTCTTTTTCGCTCCTGTGTTTTAGACTCTTTTCCGGATATTAATAAATGAATAACTTTTGTGAAGTCTTTGAATAAGAATAATATAGAGAAATTATGTAAATACCTGGGAGGATTTTCAGCCTGTATTGGTTTTTTCCTTTTATTGCCTCAAAAGCTGTGATTTGTCTTCCATTCAGATCAAATATCCTTACCTCAGCGTTCTCATTCAAGGTGTTTATCACCGTCAGTAACTCTTTATCATAGTATATCTCCGGATGAAGCACTTCTTGTTTATCAATTCCGGTAATGTTAAATTGTAACAAAAAGCGATTTTCCGGGTCTCCTGCCTGTGCTGAGAAATGATAATCAGGTTGTAAGGTAAGATTGTGTTCGGTACCTGTGAATAAATCCCTGAGTATGACCTGGTCAAATTGCCCTGTTTCCTTTGCTGACAATGTGTAAAACGCATCAATGCCTGCCTTGAATCCCAATGGAATAACCGGATGTTCTTCAATGTTTGTAAGGAAGTTTATACTCCATTTATGATTGTTTTTTACAGCATATAGTGATGGTGCTGTTTCATAGAGGCTAAACATTTTATCTGCTCCGCCCAGACTGTTGCTATGCCCATATTCGATGACTACCTCATCACGGTAGGCATTTGCACTATTACTGATTGCAAGGCTAATAAGCCCCGGAAAACCGGATTCCTCCTTAAGCCATTTCTTGCCCTGATGAACACGTGCAATATTAGTTACAGCAAACTCACTTTCATCGAGATTGGCTCTTACCCAAAAACCTTGCATGGGAGGAATGTAGCGGCTCACGTCCAGATGAGTGTAATCCGTCTGAGAACCGCTGTTGTGTGCTCCATAATTTCCGTATACATCATTCCATATCCACATATTGTAGCCTCCGGATAGCGTATCGTGTTGCTGTAGTTTTTCACGGCCTGTCCAACCATTCGCAGCTTTCCAGTCAATGTATGAAGGATAGGGATTTCCAATCAGGTTAAAGCCTTCGTAAATATCTGTAATGTGTGCCTTGCGCTGCAATGTACTGGTAACCGTACCAATGTTAAGTAGGCCATCGAACTCTTTTATCTGTGGATTGCCTGAGAGGTAATCGTAAGCAACAAGATATCCCTTACCCGGAAGCAATAAATCTGACTCATCGTTTACATCATTCCAGGTTGGCCATACACTTGTGTTTGTGTGGCTCACCCAGGTCTGAGCAGGCTCATGCCACGCTATAAAACTTCCTTCGTGGAAATTTGATGGATACTCACCAATAATTTTCTGGCTTTGAACCGGAGATGACATCAGATGCCAGGAAAATTCCGGACCACTGACATATCTTCTGACAGTTGCATAAACCTCGCCATCCATATAAATCAGGGAACTATTCGTAATATCATTGGTTTTAAGAGTAAGCGCAGCATGATTGATCAGACTTCCATTGATAGAGATTCTTCCATTCGGTTCAATGGTCAAACTCCCCTCATTAGTAATGGTAAGACCTGATAATGTAATGATTGCATCATGATTTAAGACTGCATTAGCTAATATCTTAGGCTTTTCGATTTCATAGGGTAAACGCTCAAGGCTCCAGCATCCTTCTGTTGACCAATAGCCATCAACAACAAAATTATTCCCAAGATAAAATTCGAATAAACCTGAAACAATATCGCCCCGGCCGTTACCCCCGGAAAACTGAGCAAACAGCACCGGAACAAAAAGTACACTGCATATGAATATCATCAGTTTTTTCATGGCTTGTATTTTTATAATGAATGTATTTTACTGATTAATTCTGATTTCTGACACACCGGACAGAATAGCCAACACTTTTGAGGCTTGATTTAT
>CAYQRU010000081.1:0-17735 GCA_964419945.1 uncultured Bacteroidales bacterium
TTTTCGATGGTGAAAAACTTCTTGCACTCGAAGGATTCATTACGGATATTACTGATAAGAAAAAGGCAGAGGATCAGATGCGCGAAAGTGAAACCCGGTACATCACATTTCTGAACGCAACCAAAGATATAGCTTTCCTTAAGGACAACCAGTTTCGCTATGTGATCTGCAACCAGGCAAATGCCCGTTTCTTAAACAAAACAATTGAAGAAGTAATTGGCAAAGATGATTTTATACTTATGCCACCTGATAATGCCAAAGGCTGCCGGGAGAGTGACATCAAGGTACTGACGACAAACCAATCTCTGAATAATTTGGAATATGCGAATGACCGGATATATGAGGTTTTCAAATTTCCGGTGCCGATGCATGATGGCCAAACAGGCGTTGGAGGTTACATCCGCGACATCACTGAACAAAAAACTGCTGAGGATTTGTTGAGAAAAGGCGAAAGGGACTATAAAAGTATTTTTGAAAATGTACCGGTCGGTATTTATCGCACTACCCCTGAAGGAAAAATCATCAGAGCCAATCCTTATCTTCTTAAAATGTTGGATTACAATTCTTTTGAGGAATTGTCACAGAGAGATCTCGAGAAAGATGGCTATGAACCGGATTATCGTCGTCTGGATTTTAAAGAACTCATTGAAAAAGACGGGAAAATAACCGGTCTTGAATCAACCTGGAAAACCCGCACAGGTACATTGATCACCGTGAGTGAAAATGCACATGCCGTCAGGGACGATCAAGGCTCTATCCTTTATTATGAAGGGATCGTTGAGGATATTACCCAGCGTAAAGAAGCTGAAAAAAGACTCAGGCAGAGTGAAGCCAACCTTCGCGAACTTAATGCCACCAAAGATAAATTTTTCTCCATCATTGCGCATGACCTGAAAAATCCTTTTAACAGTATAATGGGATTCAGTAGTTTGCTGATGAACGAAGCACACAACCTTGACATCAGAGAAATTGAGGAATACGCTGCCATGATCAATTCCAGTACAGATCAAACTCTTCAACTGCTTGAAAATTTACTTGCCTGGGCACAGTCGCAGCAATGCAGGATTGCGTTTAAGCCACGAAGTTATGTATTGGATGAACTGGTAATGGATGTTTCAGGGATGTTTTCTGAAAGTGCAGCATTGAAAAATATCAGTTTGAGGAAAAAGATTCCGTCCAGGCTTATCGTCCATGCAGATGGCGACATGCTCAGAATCATCCTGCGCAATCTGTTGAGCAATGCGGTTAAGTTCACTAAAGCAGGTGGTATCGTGGAAGTTACAGCCTTTGAGTTGCCCGATAAAATTCAGGTTACTGTGGCAGATACCGGAATTGGGATCGCCAGTGAGAATATTGTGAAGATTTTTGATGTAGGTACCAATTTCAGTACACGAGGTACCGCCAATGAAAAAGGAACCGGTCTTGGACTGATTCTTTGTAAAGAGTTTGTTGAAAAACATGGAGGTCGCATTTGGGTTGAAAGCCAACCTGAGCAGGGAACCAGATTTTCATTTACGCTGCCTGTTGCGAACTGACAGATTAATGTATTAACTTTGACAACTATAACCTTGAGCCCACTCTAAAAAGGGTGATGGACTATATAGAATTATCGTTCACATAGAAATCATATTGTTTAAAATACTGATTTACAACCATATGAAAACTATGTTTTTACTGTGTCTATGTGGTTAAAAATAGCTTTGGTACTTTTTGGGAGCGTACTCAACCTTATAATTATTCAACATGGAAAATGAGAAGAATGAATTATCTGAAAAGATTGATGAACCTGGTTTTCTGGCAGAAACCGCCCTCAGGTTTACCACTCCTGCCATCAGTTATGAAATTTATGATTTTATTGGCCAATGTCTCAGACAGTTAAATCCGGAAGCCACAGTGGTTGTAAATTCGGTAAACCAGGAATACCGGATGATTAGAGCGGAGGCTTTTTCAGCATCTCAGACCAGGTATGAAAAAATTGTCACTTTGCTTGGATTCAGTCCGGTAGGTATGTCCTTCCAGGTTGCTAATCAGGTGTTTGGCATAAACCAGGAAATTATCCAAAAAATTGAATCCGGGATTCATGATCTGTCATTTTCCACTGTACCGCCGAAATTTTCGCGGGCAATTGAAAAACTGCTTAACCTTGGAGATATCTATAGCATTGCATTCATGGCCGGAGAAAGGATGTATGCAAATGCACTGATACTGCTTCCAGCAGGTTCAGAACTTATGCACATAGATTTGATCCATGCTTTTGTCGAGCAAGCCTCGGTGACTCTGAAACGCATTGATGCTGAACGGAATGAAGAAAGATACCGTTCGCTTTTCGAGTTCATGCAGCAGGGTGCATTTTATCAGCAGGCCGATGGACATATGGTTGATGTGAATCAGGCAGCCCTTGATATGCTTGGTTTATCACGTGAAGAGTTTTTGAATAAAGATCCTGAATATCCAGGCTGGCATATCATTGATGAGAATCACACCCCGCTTGCCAACCATGAATTAACTTCCCGTATTGCGCTGAGAACCGGGAAGCCTTTTTACAACCGGGTGGTAGGCATTTATAATTCAAAAAAACAGGATTATGTGTGGGCGGTGCTCAATGCCATTCCTCAGTTTATGCCTGGAGAATCAATGCCTTACAGAGTTTTTGTTACAATGCACGATATTACCATGCAAAAACTGAAGGATCAGGAATTAATCAGGAGTGAGGCAAAATACAAAGCCCTGGTGCAGCAGTCGAACCAGGCATTATTCCTTTACGACCAGAAAGGTAATATTTTAGAAGTAAACCAGGCAGCAATCGAACAAACCGGTTACCCCAAAGAAGAACTCCTGAAGATGTCGGTTTTTGATATTGATCAGGACGCGGCAAAAAGGTTAGATCCTGAGAATATCTGGAATTCGGTTGAGGAATTGCAAGAGAAAATAATTGAGGTGAGGCATCACAGAAAGGATGGAACCTGTTATCCGGCTGAAGTTACCTTGGGTAAAGTTTCTTTTCTTGATCAGGAATGTATTCTTTGCCTTGCACGCGACATTACAGAACGTAAGGCTCAAGAAGCAGCAATAAAAGAAGAACGCGACAAGGCACAGCTATATCTCGATATGGCCGCATTCATTTTCATTATCATCAACCCGCAGGGACAGGTTACCATGATCAATCGTAAGGGATGTGAGGTATTGGGGTATGAAAAAGATGAAATCATCGGAAAAAACTGGTTTGATCACTTTTTGCCCCATCATGTGTCCACTAAGGTTAAAGATGTCTTCAGGCAAATCATTGACGGGAATCTTGAATCGCTTGAATTTTATGAAAATACAGTATTGACCAGCAATAACGAGGAACGCCTCATTGCCTGGCGGAATACCATCCTGAGAGATGAAGCAGGCAATGTAACCGGCTCATTGAGTGCGGGAGAAGACATCACTGAAAAAAGAAAAGCAGAAGAAGAGATCCGGAATAATTATGCATTGCTGCGAATGGCAGGTGAAACAACCAAATTTGGAGGATGGTCGGTCAATCTTAAAAAAGAAAGGATGGTTTGGTCAGAGGTGGTCGCCCGAATCCATGAGATGCCGGAAGGATATAGCCCTACGGTGAAGGAAGTTGTTGGTTTTTATGCACCGGAATGGCAGGAAAGAATAAAAACACTCTTTACTGATTGTGCTCAGAACGGAAAACCTTTCGATGAAGAAATGGAGATTATCACCGCCAAAGGTAACAGAATATGGATCAGAACCAATGGTGAGGCCGTCAGGGACGAAGCCGGCAGAATCATAAAAGTGCAGGGGGCTTTTCAGGATATCCACGAACGTAAAAAAGCAGATGAAGTGCTGAAGGCAAGCATGCAGAAGTTTAAATCTTCTGTGGATATCATGCTTGATGCTTTTGGTATGTACAATGCTGTCAGGGATGAATCGAACCGGATTGTTGATTTCAGGATTGATTTTGTTAATGAAATGGCCTGCAGCCTGAATCAGCTTACAGGTGAAGAGCAAATCGGTAAACGGCTTTGTGAAATTTTGCCGGCTCACAAGAAATCAGGTTTGTTTGACGAATATGTAAAAGTTGTTGAGAAAGGAGTGGTTTTAGATAAGGAATCCATTTGGTACGAGGATATTTATGGTGGTCAATTAAGCCGCAGAGCTTTTGATATCAAAGCCATCAAGTTTGGTGACGGATTTATTGCTTCATGGCGGGATATTACAAAACGTAAAATTACTGAGGATGAACTGATAAAAAGTGAAGCACGAGCCACAGCACTTGTCAGTGCGCTTCCCGATCTGATGTTCAGATTGGATCATCAGGGTGTGATCCTTGATTATAAAGCATCCATTGATGAATTGTATTACCAGGAATCAAATATGCGGGGAAGGACAATACATGAAGTTACACCGAAAGAATTTGCTGATATGACCGTTTCAAAAGTCACGTTAACATTACAGGCGGGGGAAATACAGGAATTTGAATATCAATTACCGGTTCCCGGCAAGGGACTGCAGGATTACGAAGCCAGAATGGTGCCATCAGGTAGTAACGAGGTGGTGGCCATCATCAGAAATATAACCGCACACAAAATGGCTGAACGCAGAATAGCCGAATCAGAAGCCAATGCAAGAGCGATCATGGAAGCTACCCATGATGTTTTTATTCTACTTGATAAAAATGGAATCCTGATTGATTGCAACGAAGCACACGCCCGGCGGCTTGGCATGACAAGGGCTGAAATGGTCGGGAAAAATGTATTCGATTATTTGCCTGCTGACATTGGAGAGAAGCGGAAAACTTATGTTGATGAAGTGATCAGAACAGAAAAACCATTCTCCGGAGAGGATTTCCGGGAAGGTTACTGGAACGAATTTTCAATATACCCTGTATTTGTCGGGGGCAAGATCACCGACCGGGTTGCCGTATATTCAATGGATATTACACAGAAAAAGAAGTTTCTTGAAGCACTGCATGAAAGTGAACAACGGTACAAAGAACTTGCCAACAGTATTGCGGATATCTTTTTTGCCATGGACCACAATATGGTTTACACCCACTGGAACAAAGCCTCGGAATTGCTTACAGGAATTCCGGCAGAAGAGGCTATTGGCAAATCGCTTTATGATATTTTCCCGGACGTTAGGGGGACAAAGGTCGAATCATTCTATTTAAACGCTCTGGAAACCAATCAGCCTGCAAATTATGTTAATGAGTACGAAATTGGTGGTCTGGTAAAGTCTATTGACCTTCACGCCTATCCTTCCAAAACAGGGCTGGTAGTTTTTGCCAAAGATATCAGCGATCGCATTAATATAGAAAAGTCATTGAAAAAGAGTGAGGAAAAGTTCAGAGAATTTTTCCATCATGCTTCCATAGGTATGTATCGCTCCCGCCTGGATGGCTCATCTTTTATTGATGTGAATGCAAACTTCGCTTCTTCCCTGGGCTACACTGCGGACGAAATGATAGGAACCTCACCGTTATTGTACTATGCTTTTCCACATGACAGGGAAAGGTTGATTACCAGGCTTGAGAAACACGGTTCAGTTACCGGAGAGGAAGTTCAGTTTGTCACCCGGGCAGGGGTTATCAGGGATTTTATCGTAACGGTAAGAATCGATGCGGATCATAACATTCTTGAGGGTTCGCTGCTTGATATCACTGAACGCAAACAAATGGAGAAAAACCTGAAGGAAAGTGAAAGACAAAAATCCAGTATTATCAGTAACCTGCCGGGTTTTGTTTATCGCTGTGCAAACGACCGTGACTGGACAATGTCTTATCTGAGCGAAGCATGCACACGCTTAACTGGTTATACACCTGAAGATTTTATTGACAACCACAAACTGTCGTATAATGATATTATCTTGCCTGAATATCGTGAGTTTCTGTGGGAAAAATGGCAGAAAGTTCTTGAGGAGAAGGATGTTTTCGTGGATGAATACCGAATCATCAGAGCCGATCAGGAAATCAGATGGATGTGGGAGCAGGGACAGGGTATTTATTCTGATTCAGGCGAATTGATGTTCCTCGAAGGGTTTATCACAGATATTACTGAACGCAAACTGGCTGAAGAAAAATTGCTGGAAAATGCAGCTATCCTGCGCGAACTGAACGCCACCAAGGATAAGTTTTTCTCTATCATTGCGCACGACCTGAAAAGTCCTTTCAATGCTATTATCGGGTTCAGCGAATTTCTCATCCAGGATGCCCGTCATCTTGATGTAAAGGAAATTGAAGATTATTCCCGGATGATCAATTCGTCGGCAAACCAGACACTTCAATTACTTGAAAATTTACTTAGCTGGGCACGTATGCAGCAGGGTCGTTTACAATTTACACCCAAACAATTGGTTTTAAATGAAATAGCGAAAGAAGTCATTTCTCTTATGATTGAAAATGCAGAAGGGAAAAATATCAGTTTGCAAAACCATATTCCCAGGCATATCATTGTCAATGCCGATGAAGAAATGCTCAAAACCATCATCCGGAACCTGTTCAGTAATGCTGTCAAATTTACCCACCGGGGTGGAAAAATCTCGATCACGGCAGAAGTCATAGCAGACGAAATTATGATATCGGTAAAAGACACCGGCATTGGGATCAGCAGCGAAAACATCAAAAAACTATTCAGGATAGGTTCCGACTTTACTATGCGAGGAACAAATAACGAAAAGGGAACAGGACTGGGCCTGATTCTTTGCAGGGATTTTGTTGAGAGACATGGAGGTAGGATTGGGGTTGAAAGTGAAGTCGGAAATGGAAGTACATTTTTCTTTAGCCTGCCGGTCGTAAGTGAGTTGTTGGTATAAAATCCTGAAATTATGCAACAATCTGAACAAAATTATAGTATGAACGTACCTTCATCCCAAAACCAAAATCCGGATTTCAACGCCCTGTTCCAATCCATGGAACTTGGAGTGGTTTATCAAAACAGGGAAGGACAGATCATTGCTTCAAATCCTGCTACAGAAAAAATTCTCGGACTTTCATCAGAGCAGATACGGGGACGTACTTCGGCTGATCCGCGTTGGCATGCCATTCATGAAGACGGAACTGACTTTCCCGGCGAAATCCATCCTTCAATGGTTGCCCTGAAGACGGGAAAACCAGTTCACAATGTAGTGATGGGTGTATTTAACCCAAGAGAGGATAATTACCGGTGGATTCTTATAAATGCGGTACCGGAATTCAGGAATCATGAAAAAGAACCTTACCAGGTATACACTACGATTAATGATATAACCGATCTGAAGAACATCAGACATGAACTGGATGAGCACCGGGAAATGGTAAACTGGAAAATGAGGGAAATAAAATCGCCGACAGGGGATCTGGGCAGCCTGGAACTTTCCGATCTGATTGATCGTGAGGCAGTTCAGAAACTAATGGATGAGTTTTACAATCTTACAAAACTTCCCATGTCGCTTGTTGATCTGAAGGGCAATGTGCTGGTTGGGATCGGATGGCAGGATATCTGCACAGAATTCCATCGTAAACACCCGGATTCATGTAAAAACTGTGTTTTTAGTGACACCATACTTACAGGTACTATAGAGCCCGGAACATACAGGATGTACCGTTGCCTGAATAATATGTGGGATGTTGCATCGCCTTTTATGCTGGAAGGCCGGAGATTTGGCAATATATTTATGGGGCAGTTTTTCTTCGACGACGAAACTATTGATTATGAGTTATTCAGGAATCAGGCTGCGACATTCGGTTTTGACGTTCAGGCCTATATGGGAGCATTGAAAAAAACGCCTGTATTATCAAGGGAAACAGTGGAACATGCAATGAAGTTTTTCATGAGTTTCTCTACATTATTATCGGCTCAGGGGTTGAATCTGATCAGGTTGCAACGTTCAGTAACTGAAAAAGATCTGCTTTACGAAGATAAAAGCCGGAGCGAAGAGCGCTTCCATCGCATGGTACAAGACTCAGAAGATCTGATCGCCATCATCAATGCCGACGGAACAGTTAGAAATGTCAGCCCGGCCGTGTATAAAATTCTTGGATACACTCCCGGGGAGCGCGAAGGAAAGAATATTTTTTCATTGCTTCACCCGGAAGATGTGCAGAAGATGCAGAGTGAATTTGTAAAAACTCTGCAAATGCCCGGCGGATCTGTAAAACACAAGGTTCGATTGCTGCACCGTGACGGGAGTTACCGGATCATAGAGGCCAGTGCAAGAAATTATCTAGCGGATGATGCTGTCAACGGGATCATTGTTAACGCAAAAGACATAACCGCCCATACACTCATCGAGGAAAAACTCAGAAATTCGGAACAGCACTACCGAAACTTTTTTGAAAGAGATATTACTGGCGACTACCTTTCGACTCCCGAAGGAAAACTGATTGACTGCAACACTGCCTTTGTAAAAATGCTGGGGTATGACAGCAAGGATGAATTGCTTTTGATGAACATGGATCGTATATACCCTCAGCAGGTGGACAGGGAAACTTTTCTGAGAAAGCTTCAGGAGCAAAAAGTACTCATACATTTCAACTGTGATCTGGTTCGCAGGGATGGCAGACTGATTAATTGCATTGAAAACGTAATTGGCATTTTTGATGAGGATGGAAAGCTGATTTTTTTCCAGGGTTATATGATGGATATTACAGGCCAAAAAGAAGCCATGGAGCAGTTGAGGATAAGTGAAGAGCGTCTGTCATTTGCCATGGAAGCTACCAACGATGGTCTTTGGGATTGGAACCTGGAAACAAACCAGGCCTATTTCAGCCCCAGGTATTACCAGATGCTCGGTTACGAACCAGGCGAGTTCGAAGCTAACTACGAAAACTGGAAAAAGTTGATTCATCCCGATGACCTGAAGGAAATTGAACCAGTGATCAATAAAGCAATACAACATGTTCGTGATTATTCGGTGGAATTCCGTATGAAAACCAAATCCGGTAAGTGGAATTGGATACTTGGCAGGGGAAAGGTTGCTTCATCTGAACCAGGAGGAAGACCAACCCGGATGATTGGAACCCACATTGATATCAGTGAACGGAAAGCCGCAGAAGAAAGGCTGAAAACCAGCGACAGGATTTTCAATCATTCCATTGATATGCTCTGTATTGCAGGATTTGACGGGTATTTCAAGGTGTTAAATCCATCCTGGGAAAAAATCCTGGGTTGGACCACGGAAGAACTGCTTTCAAAACCATGGAATGATTTTGTTCACCCAAACGATGTTAATGCTACCAATAACGTTAAATCAACTATTGTAGATGGACATGAAATTTTTCACTTTGAAAACCGATATTTATGCAAAAGTGGTGAATACAAGTGGCTTTCATGGAATTCATTTCCGTACGCCGCGGAAAAAATCATGTTTGGTGTAGCCAGGGATATAACAGAAACCAAGAAGTCCCAGAAAGCCCTGGAAGACAGTGAAACGAATTTCAAGACCTTCTTTAATACCATCAGGGATTTTCTTTTTATACTTGATGAACAGGGACATATCAAAGAAGTAAACCAGACAGTGTCGGATCGCCTGGGTTACGAAAAATCAGAACTGCTGAATAAACCAGTATTGATAGTACACCCCGCTGAAAGGAGAGAAGAATCTGCACAAATTATTGAAGAAATGATCCGGGGAACAAGAAATTTTTGCCCGGTTCCGCTTATCACTAAAGAGGGAGTTGAAATATCAGTTGAAACCTATATCACATCAGGATTCTGGAATGGTGAACGGGCACTTTTTGGAGTAAGCAGGGATATTACCGCCCTCAGGCTCTCCGAACAAAAATTTGCAACTGCTTTCCATGCAAGCCCTGTCATCATGGGCATGAGTACAATTGATACCGGTAGTTTTATTGAAGTAAACCAGGCATTTTGCGATAAGCTCGGATATACATCAGAAGAAGTAATCGGGAAAAGATCGGTTGATATTTTGAGGATGAATCCTGATATTCGTAAAAAAATGATTCAGGATCTGAAAAATTACGGGATATTGAGAAATGTAGAAACCGCGATTCTGAATAAAAAGGAAGAAACAATTCATTTATTGCTTTCGGCTGAAATTATAGAAATAAATAACCGCAGGGTCAATTTCACCTCTGCCATTGATATCAGCGATCGTATCAGGGCAGAAAGTGCGCTCAGGGAAAATGAAGAGCGTTTCCGGCTGCTGGTCAAAAATGTGGCTTCGATCATTGTTATTATCAATGCTGATGGTACACAAAGATACGTCAGCCCTCCGGCTGAAAAGATTACCGGATTCACACCGGAAGAACTTACCGGAAAGAAGTTTGCTGATGTCATCCATCCTGATGATTTACTTCAGATTCTGTCATCCTGGAACGAATGTATCAATCAACCGGATAAAATATTCATCGCCCGGTATAGACATATTCACAAAACGCAGGGGTGGGTTTACCTGGAAGCTACCGCACAAAATTTTCTGAATGAACCTTCAGTACATGCTGTTATTGCTGTTGTACGCGAGATAGCCGAACAGATGAGATCAGAGAAACTGCATAAGATTCAGTATAACATTGCTCATGCTGTTGCTACTTCGAAAAGCCTGAAGGAATTGCTTGTTGTTGTCAAACAGGAACTTAATCAAATTATTGACACCACCAATTTCTTTATCGCTTTCTATAACGAAACTACACGAATGCTTCGCAATGCGTTTTGGGCTGATGAAAAAGAGCATTATGATGAATGGCCCGCTGATCATTCCTTATCGGGAATTGTGGTAACAGAAGGCAAACCTTTGTTTCTCATGCGTGATGAAATTTCTGCGCTTGCCAGGAACCGGGGTATAGAATTGTGGGGAACTCCTGCTGAATTCTGGATGGGAGTACCCCTGGTGTTGCGTAACAGGGTCATTGGAGCAATGGTGGTTCAGACGTATGACAAACAATACGCTTTTGAAGATTATAGCAGGGAGGTATTTGATATTGTTGCAAACCAGATCAGTTTATATATTGAGAAACTGAAAGATGAAGAAGAACTTATCACCGCTAAAATAAAGGCAGAACAAAGTGATAAACTGAAAACCTCTTTCCTCAGAAATATGTCGCATGAAATCCGGACTCCACTGAATGGAATTATGGGATTTACCAGTTTGCTTAAAAATTTCGAAAACCTTACCAACAATGAAAAAAAAACATATACCAGCATGATCCTTTCTTCCTCAGAAAGATTGCTCTCCATCGTTGATGGCGTTATGGAGCTTTCAAAGCTGGAAAGTGGTACGATGAAGGCAGATGTAAAGAATGTTTCGATATCCGTTATAATTGACAGGATATATCGTTTATACGAACCGAGGGTTGCAGCTAAGGCGTTGGATTTCAAAGTTCAATTGCCTGAAGATATTTCAAAAATTGTGTTGAGGACCGACGGGGAAAAATTGTTTCTGATCCTGAAGAACTTCCTGGAAAACGCCATCAAGTTCACAAACACCGGAGGGATTGAAATAATTATAAGACACGTGAAATCAGATGTTTCTATCAATATTCATGATACTGGTATTGGAATTGAAAAAGATTTTCATGTAAAAATATTTGAAAGGTTCTGGCAGCATGAGGCATTCACTAAAGAATTTTACGGAGGAACCGGATTGGGATTACCCATCGCAAAAGGACTTGCCGATCTGCTTGGATTTGAGATCATTGTTGACTCTGAACCAGGAAAGGGCTCAACCTTCACCCTGCTGATTCCTGAAGCGGTAATTGCTGATAGTACCGGTGAAATTGTTATGGACACTGATAAAAGTGAACCGTTGCCCTATGAACCGGAAAATATCCATATACTTGTTGCTGAAGATGATGAAACAAATTTCCATCTTATTGAACATATGTTTAACAGGAAAACAGTGCGAATTACATGGGTTACCGATGGGAGGCAGGCATTGGAGAAAGTCCTTCATGAAAATTTCGACCTGGTGCTTATGGATTTAAAAATGCCTGTCATGAATGGTTTTGAGGCAACTGAACAAATCAGGAAATACAACATCCGGACTCCTGTTATCGCACTCACAGCGTATTCACTTATTGAAGACCGTGAAAAGGCCATGATTCTCGGATGCAATGATTTTATTTCAAAACCTGTGAAGAAACGGGAATTGATGGAAAAAATACAGAAATGCTGTAATGTGCAGGAAGTGTAGCAGAAAATAGCCGGAATAGGCTTCGGTTGAAGAAATATGATTTTACCGCTCAGGTCGGTATTTTGATCAAGATAGTATGTGCATAAGCGATGACTGGTTTATGTTTTGTTTTCTTCTATTGACCTTTGTTGAACCAAATGAACTGTATGACACTATGCAACACTGTGCTTCGACAAGGAAATTCTTTCTCATAGACACCTGATATCTAACATTTTAACACTGCTGCTGCAAATCCTTGTTGTCTGGTTGCTCGAAGATGATGTTTTCAGAAAGAAGATTCAATCGTCGCGGGCGGCAGGCTATTCTTCGAAGGGAGGCAAGCCACCTGAATTTCTGCTGCCAATAATGTTTACAATGGTAACCACATCAATGATATTGATGGCTCCATCATAATTCACATCTGCATTCTGAAAACAGAAAGGTTGTGGATTCAATCCCAGAATGTAATTAACGGTGGTTATCACATCTATCACATTTACGTCTCCATCGCAATTGGCATCGCCAGGCATCAGATCAAGAGCTACGCCATCGAGGCTGAAATTATTGAATGTTACCCGGTCGCCATTGTTGGCTGACATATTGGCTCCCCCAAAGCGTATCCTTATTTTGAAATGTGGATTATTGCCGGTCTGGTTTACGGCCGCCAAATCTATTTCATACAACTGAAAGGTGGAAATCAGCGGTAGCGTGTCCTGTGTCAGCCCTGTTGTTATCCACTGTGGGTATCCGCTATGAACGGAATACTCAGGAAGCAGATACTCGGCGGCATCTTCGTCTTTAGCTGCAAAACTGAATGTCAGGTTCTCATAACCAACAGATGGCAGGTGAAATATTAATGCATTCTCGCCTCCATCGCCGGTAAAAGGTTGTTTTACCTGCAATCCCCGCATATTGGACTGGGCATAGGCAATGCTATCGTTACCTTCGGGGCGGTAGTTGATTTCGGTGGGTGCGTTGCGTCGTTCCATCGAAGCCTTACGCCAGTTGGGATGGCCCGGCTGGAAAGGATAACCCTGCAGGGCTGAATGAAAAGTTATAAGGCCGTCGCCCGGGGATTGGTATGTGGCTTCGATCTGCTCCAGTGGAGTATCGTTAGGCAGAGAAGTATTAAAAAGCCAGAAATACATAAGTTCATATTGCGGGAAAACAGGGGGTTCACCCATCTGGGAGTCCATCCATGCCAACCGGGTCATGAGCCAGTTGTTCATCCAGTTTAGTTCGTCCTGGTAAGTAGGTGCAATATACCAGTTTGGCCAGACATATTGCCCGAGAATTGGCCAGCGGGTGAAATTCCGCACCTGTGCTTCTGAAAGCAGATCTCTGAATCCCCAGATCATATTCGACAGATTTTGGTTCGAAAACAGGTTTTGCCTGAGTTCCCACCAGCGATACTGCATTTTTTGCATATAAGCCGGGTCCTGCATCAGTCGCACGTACCAATCGCGAACGCCACAACTGATATAACAGTTAGAGGAACTCAACTGTGTATAATACCATCCCTGTGGCAGCCATCCTTCCAGGTAATTAGCATTTCCCAGACTGAGGTTAAAATCCCAAACCGGCCCCATCACGAGTTTTTGGTTGCGATCCTTATACATGAATGTGCTGAGCCGGTACCCGTCTATTTCTTTCAGAAGTTCGGTTATCAGAAAATGATCAATGAATGAGTCAACATCAATAAACGATTGATACCCTGTTTGGGGATTTGCAAAGCCAGAGCCGTAGAGCGTTGATTCAAAAGAATTCAGATAGTTAAGTATCCAGTTTTTCTGGGCAGGGGTTGCCTCAGCTTCCGGGGGTCTGTCGTATGCAAGTAATGTTCCCATATTGGTCATCATTCCTGCTTCGCCTTCATCCAACCTGTCAACTTTGATAATGTAGCCCCCACTCACTTCGGGTTCAAGATTATCGCCGGGAGTGAGTTGAGTAATATTCACCCGGTGTTCGCTCCATTTTATGCGCTCCACAAGAACGTAAACGCCATGATAATGCGAATTAGTAACCTGGCCTGTGCCGCTGTGAAGAAATAATTCGACAAAACGAATCCGGGGCGCCCACTTGCCAAAGCCAGCTCCCAGTGTATATGCCATGGCATTGCGCATTAAACTTTTATCGCTGTAAGGAGCGTATAGGATCCAATTATGATCCTCCGGCAAACTGAAGAGTGATTCATCGCGGTTTCCATCCATCTCGTCAACCAGGTGAAATCCAAACATCTTTTTTGGGAAACTTTGGGCGCTCGAACCCCGGATGTCGGCTAAAATCCGGCTTTGTAATGCGATATCTCCAATCATGTAGGTGCTGTCGCCACCATTATGATCAATAAAGACTGCTGCAGCCGGAGTACGATCGCCTGGAGTGATGGGTGTGTTGAACTGGTGCAGAATCACAACAGGCAGATTGGATCTGAATCCCTGAATATTTGTGGCAATCCGGCTGTAGACCATGGTTTTGGGTTCAGAGGGTATTTTGCCTTGTTTGTAAGCCCGGGCTCTGACAATGGCTGTGCCGCTGATGCTTATTGGTGCAGTATAAAGCATTCCGGTGCCTGGGTTCGGGGTCTGGTCACTCAGTGTGTAATAGATCATTACATCCGGGTCTGATGTAAGTGTTAACTGGAAAGACTCCGTGTAAAGCCCACCTTCATGTGAAAAAACAGGTGGGGATTGAATTCCAGAGTAACCAGTGCCTGAATTTGGTGAACCGGGGCTGGATTGTTCAAAAAACAACAAGGTATTGCTTCCGTCCGGTGATCTTCCGTAAGAGACATCAGGCAGTAGGGCTACCGGAGCAATCTGACTGACCAGTGTTCCTGAAGAGTTGGTGAGCAATATCTCTTCGCCGGTGGCACTAATGCTGAAGTTGGTATGTAATGCAGCCCGGTCAGTGAAAAGATGCTGGCCCGAGATGGGACGATCTGATATACCGCCGGGTAATTGCCAGCCTACAGCAAGGTGGTCGCTTCCGGCATTTTCTTTCATGAGTGCCATTATAAAATAGTATGCACCAGCCTGCAAGGTAACCGGCGCTGATTGCTGCTGCGTATATTTATTCCACTGACGTACATCAGTCCAGCCCGTAACCTGCGCTATCATTACGATATCGGCAGGATTATCCGATGTACTGAGAAACAATTGGCTGTTATCATCGCTTGCTATCCAGAATACATACACACCTGTGGCAGGTGCCTTGATCCATCCCTGTATTCTTTGCCCGTACTGATCTCCAATATTTGCAGGAACTTCGAACAAACCTTTAAAAATACTGGTGTTGGTTGGATGATTGGGATAACTCGGATGACTGGTAAGATTGCTTACTGCTGAGCCTGAAATACCGGTATAAACCTCACGCAGCAATCCGTTGGTAAGTTCGTTCTGAGCAGGGCGACGGTTCTTACCTGATGCCCATACAAGCAGGTGTTGTCCCGGTGAAATGCTGACATCCGGGAAAATCCATTTGAAAGGATTGCCGGAGTTGTCAGATAGTCCGTGATCTTCCAGATAGACAGTTGTAGTACCTGCGTTGTAGAGTTCGATCCAGTCGCTGAATTCTCCATCTTCATCGGCGATGGCGCTGGTGTTGGATGCCATCACTTCGTTAATGACCAATGTTTGAGCCGGTAAGTTAAGTGAGCAGCAGGAAATAATTAATGAAAGGATGAGTAAGCAAACCAGTGCTTTACAGGCATTCATAACAGGTGATTTTTGATTAGAGGCTTCAAAGTTACTCTTTATGTCTCAGATGGTTCACTTTTCACAAAAAATCGGACGAAAACACAAGCATCCGTCATACAACGTGATTTAATTGTTTATCAATTAATTACATATTAGTATGGCGGATGCCAAAGAGTACTATTTCAAAATTTCAGGTGTTATTGTCTGATCACCTTTTCGATGCCGGTATTTCCGCCATTGAGTACGCGGATGAAGTAAATGCCCGGCTTTTGGTTCGATAGATCAAACTGGTAACGACTTTGGGTTTGCTGTTCGGTGCTCAGCAGCCGTTCACCCAACATGGTCAGAATCTCAATCCGGATAGATGCAGCCTCAATAGGTTGTGTCAGTTCCAGAATAAAAGTTCCCCGAGTCGGATTTGGATATACCCTGAAGAATCTTTCATCGTTAAGTGTTTCCGTCAAAACCTGCGCAGGTTGAACCTCTTCTTCAGTTTTGGCAGCAATCATTGATAGCGGCAGTCCGCTGCAGAACCCTGTATTTGATATCCATGCACGGAAATAGGAACCTTCCATGGCATGAGTTCCCGGTAGCATGAGGATATTCTGCCCGGCAACGACATGAGTTGCACCCATGTTTTCTACAATGAAAGGAGCTGAACCTCCCGTAGTTATGGTTTGCAGCGCTTCAAAACATATGTCCTGTCCTGAGGAAATCATCACGCCCTGAAGATTGACTGTTGGTGATATTTCACCAGTCCAGTGGATACGGTTGAACGGATCCTGCTCATAGGATGCTCCGGAAAACACACCGCTGTAATCAACAAAGCTAACTAAACCGGTATTTACATTTTTCGAAACATTGTATGTGCCCGGGCTGCCCGGAAAAATTGCTCCATGTATTACCAGTGCCTGATCGTTGTTCAATGTCAGCAACCTTCCTGCATTCTGCCCCAGTCTGAAGGTACATCCTGTAAATGCCTTTGTCTGATCTACGATAGCTCCGGGCTTAACATTTATTCCGTTTACGTTCATATATTCGAAAATGCTATACCTGGCTGCAATGGTAGCTTCGCTTTCGATATTCAAACCATAATTACCGGCTGAGATTCTCGAAATCTTCGGTTGATTGACAGCATCACCATAAAGTTCAAGCAGTCCCCCGCTGTTGATGGTAATGTTTCCTGAAGCACCCATTAATAAGGAACCGTTTCCGGAAATGAGCAGATTGCCTCCATCATTCACGTCCACATTTCCAAGTACAGAAACCTGGTCGTATTCAATTCCTAAACCTCCCTGCTGAATAGTAAGGTTGTTGGTTATGGAAAAATCGGTAGCAAGGTCAACTTTATTGGCTTTACCGCCATCAGAGATCAATGTTCCGCTGCGCAGATCATACCGGGGATTACCAGAGGTTCCTTCCCCTTTTTCTTTTGCGCTTTTATTAATTATAACGTCAAATAGTGTTGAACCGTTGGTTTGGCTGATGATGACATTATCAGCACCATAAAACTCAAATGTACCTGCCGTTGGGGTGAAATCTGCCCGGTAACTCTCAAAACCGCGGGATGTTCTGATGGTGCCTCCGGTAATATTGGCTGTAAATGAATATGCTGGATCATTGACAACAGCGATTCCCACGTCTTTAAAATCAAGAACTGCACCCGGCGACATGGTGAGTGAGGCGTTGGCGATATATGGCCAGTAACTGCTGTAACCTCCTCCGAAAATATTAAGAACTCCGGCATCGCCAATAATTACAGACCCATTTAAATCAACATATTGTGCGCTATCCTGGTATAAATTCATGGTGCCGTCATAAATAGCAAAAGTTCCCCATAACCCATTGTCAGCAAGATCGTTTGCCGTAAAAGTCCCACCGTTTACTGTAATGCCTCCGGCAGTCCAGTCGTAGGTTGCACAGACCGAGGTTCCCGGGAAA
>CAYQRU010000082.1:0-5119 GCA_964419945.1 uncultured Bacteroidales bacterium
TTATTTACTCCAACTGGTCAAAAGCAATGGGCAGATACTGAGCCGGAAAGTGTTGATTATCAAAAATTGAAGAAGGCCTGTCAGATTTTAATTTGAATCATTTGGGCTGTACCTGAAAAGAACTCAGAACAAAAATTTCAAATGCACTTGAAATTCCTTTTAAATCTGGAAAATTTTCAAGTGCATTTGAAAAATTGAAAGTCATGTGTAACACTCAATCCCCCACCTTAAAATAATCCCCGCCCAGGATGATATTGGCAGTTGCGATCACATCGAGCACATTGATCTGGTTGTCGGCATTCACATCGGCATTTTCCAGACAGAATGGCTGTGGATTGTTTCCAAGAATATAATTTGAAATTGCAATGATATCAAGCACATTAACGATTCCATCGCAGGTGGCATCTCCGGGAACAACCGGACCAACAATCTTCTCTATGATGTTTGAAAGAGCAAATTCAGATGTAACACCGTTGCTGTATTCGGCTTCAACCGCGTAATGGTACGATCCCAATGGCAGGTTGGCATATCCGTTATCAATATACGAGGTATCAGTAACGGGTTGCTCATTGATTTGCAGCCAGTCAGTATCCAGAATATTTTTCCTGTAAACATTGTAATGCTGTAAAGATTTCCCTGCAAGCCATTCACTCAGGGCGGAAACCGGGTTACCAGTGTCAAAAGGTTCAATAGTCTCAAGAATATGGAAAGCAGGAATGTCAGCATCCCGATGAACGATTGCAGGAGTTCCGGGAATAAGTTGTTGGTTATCATCACCATATATCATTCCCGAAACCCGGATAAATATATTGGCATACAGGGGCGGAGAAGTAACATTTTCAAGCGGCTGATACGAACCCATTCCATTGCTCCACTGTGTAAGTGGCTGCCATACATAAGGTTCGCCAATGCCATCGTCGTAAGCAATAACAGTATAATCAGAATAGCTCGAAATGCCAATAAAAAATCCATTTGGCGCCTCAACCGGCAATGGAAGGATTAATGTATTCCAGCCTGGTGTATTAGGCACATTGGCCTGTGTGTGAAGCACATTACCGGGATTAGGTACTTTGTTTTCAGTAAGACCCAAAATGGTAATAAGTACCTGCGGTGAGTGGGGATAACTGGGGAAGGATGGAAAGGTGTACCAGTAAATCTCATTGATTATGGCTTGATCGTTCCATGCCGAACCAACAATAATATTCGGGTTACCCGGGCTTATCAGCCTGCCGACAGCTACTCCATCATCGTATCTGAATTCATGAGGAAAAGGCGCTCCGGCGGCATACCAAGTTACCAGAGAACTTGCGTTCAGTTCTGTCGCATTTACAAGGTTAGGAGCGGGGGCAAGTTCCAGGATGGTGATGGGATCGAGCTGAAAACCGGTTGCAGGCACTGTGATGTCAGCAACATAGGTCTGATAACCCAGCAGCGAGATTTGAATCTGATAAGTTGTAGATCCCCAGATGTTTGCAAACGCAAAGTTGCCGTTATCATCGCTGAAGGTTTCATAGTTGTCGAGACCGGACAACTGTACCAGTGCACCTGCGGCAGGGGTTTGCGTATCACTTTTTAAAACGCTTCCAATGAGCGATATCACTGGCCTTGGAATGAGAAATGCATCGCCTAAGTTTACGTTTCCACCGGCAGGAAGGCTTACATTTTGGTAAACAAAATCGTCGTAACCGTATTTTGAGATAGTCAGCGTAAGATTGGTTCCGGCAAGCATAAACGGAGCATTGTAATATCCATTGGCATTGGTGAAAATTTCGGCATATTGGCCAGGAAAATCAGCGTTTTCGATAATCACTCTGGCACCTTCAACCGGGTTTCCGCCACTCTGGAGAAGCACTCTTCCGGTAATACTTCCCAGCCCGTTTCCTGTTTCAAACATGAGGCTGGTTAATGGGTAGTGCTGCACTTTTACTGTGTTCTGAAGATTGTTGGGATCAATAGGTGTAAACCACTGATCATAAGCATTGCGGTTCGGGCCGGAAGTAACATATTCAAGAGCGAATTTTGAATTGTCGTTGATGTACTGACTTCCGCCCTGATAGTAATAAACCAGAACTGCCAGGTTGGAGCTGCCTGTATAAACAAAAGGCTCAGTGAGATTAATATTGACTTTGCCGACTCCTGCATTGAAATTGATGATCCCGTCGAAAACAAGCTTCATTTGTGAAGCAGGGATAGCACCCGAATCAAAATCAGTTTTACTGGTTTGAACCATCCAGACTTTTACCTTGCGGTTCGGAATTGGATTGGCAAAACTACTGTAATAAGTCAATTTTGTGATGATTCCGCCGGTATTCAGTTCGTTGGTATAATAGAGGCATTCGTGCAGACTGGAGCCACGTGAATCACTGAAATTAATTGGGTAAGATTCAATGTAGGGCGTCTGCTGGTTCACAGGCAAGGTACCGATATTCTTTACAACAACAGAAGTAGGGATTACCTCAACATTGATAATTTTGCTGCTATTGTTGGAGGGGTCTTCATCGCCTGCAAAGTCAATTTTAGCGTACAGACCGTATTCGCCAATATCGGCAAGGGTAACCGGAATTGTAATTGTTTTGATCTGACCCGGTTCAATGTTTTGCCCCGGTGCTGTTGCAAAAACAATTTCCTGTCCATTTACCATGGCGCAGATTTTAATGGTGTAATCCGCCGCCACCACTTCATGTTTGCCGTAGTTTCCGAAGATCACCTGGTAATTGTTTGCTGAGTTCTGGTAAACAAGATCATTGCCAGTAAAATCGAGCATCAGCAGATCGTGATTGTAACGAAGAAGCACCGAGCCGAGCACATCGTCAATAACACCAGGCCAGCTCCAGACTCCGTTGAACTGGAATGCAATATAATATTCGCTGCCGTTAGTAAGCCCATATTGGCTCAGGTTATAGCTTTTCAAAATGTAGCTGAGTGGCGGATCGGTAATTGACTCTATGGTAGTGGTGAAATCGGCGATATTGTTACCGGTGGTTGACACTTTTATATTCCAGAGTTGCCCGGCCTGATTGGCCACTCGTTTTATCCATAACTCAAACAAATCGCCATCCTGCCAGGTCATTTTTGGGGTAATCAGCCAGTCGTCGTAGGCTGTCTGCCCCCAGCTTCCGGCATAAGGCTGCAAACCAGCAGCGGCAACACCTGTGCGGGGTGCCACCTGCCCGGTGGGTACATAATCTACGTTTCTGAACCAGGTATCCCCGTCGCTGTTGTTGTCAACCACAATCCAACCCAGGGGTGGGAAATATTCATTTTCAAAGCTTTCTCTCAAAATTCCAAAACGCAACCCCCTGCCTGTGAGTTGTACGTTTTTATTACCAGGCACACCTGCTCCGGTCATGAAAGTCAGCACTCCTGTTTCAGGCTGGGGTTGTGAAGGGTGAAACTGCACATTGAAAACATATTGCTCACCTGTGGCAAGCGATATTGGAAAACTAACAGCGTCAAGAGAGAAGTTGTTGTTTGTGAAGGTAGCTCCTGTAATTTCGAGGATTCCGCCTCCAATATTCTGAACCGTAAGCGGGAGGGTTTTGGTAATGGTAAGTTCCACTTCGCCAAAGCCAAGCGAATCGGGGGTTACTTTAATTTCGGGATCATCGGGGATGACACTCATCCATAATTTGATGTTGGCTCTGCTGTCAATGGAAGTACCTGCGGGGAGGTTCTGAGGATTGATAGGATTGTTATCGTTGCGCGAATAACGCGACATGACGGGCTGCCCTGCTTCAAGCGGGGTTACATAAAATACATCCGAGGAGCTGTTGTAACCGGGTTTTTTCTCGATGATGGTAACCAGCAGGTTGTCGGTATTGTTGTAAAAATATGGGTCAATATCCACCCATGAGAAGTCTTCGGCAACCGTAAAAACAAAAGGGCCGTCGTACACCTTGGTTGCATTGGTCAGTTGCACAACCCCTTCGAGTTGAGTCAGATTTGTATGTGCGATCCAGATTTCGGTGATTTCGTTAAGCACGGCTGTTCCTGCGGCATAATGATAGCCAATGCGGCTGATTCTTTTGTTTGCCTGGTTTATCTCGGATTGCAGGTATATTGTTTGAGAAAACGAGTATCCCCACCATGGAGAGATTGGTATATAGCTGCTGGTTGTCGTACCTGTGCCAATAACTACTTCGCTGATAGCAGATTGCTGAACACTGACAGATAAGTTTGGCGTTGCATTGTTAGAGGGAAACTGGTCTCCGGGAAAATCTATATATCCATAAACATGCGTAGGCCCAAGGCTAAGTGGTGTCCAGGTGAGGCTAAAATCTGCCTGTGTGGCTGGCGCTATATCAATTCCGGGTACCTGGTCCAGAAGCACATTGCCCTCCTTAAAAAGCTTAACGCTATAATCAGTACCCTGAACCGGAGAAGAGCCGATATTCATAATGACTACTTCATACGGGGAAGGTTGATTTATCGCCGGCAGAGAGTTGCCTGAAACCGAGATACCAGACAAATCGTTATCCAGAAGCAATTCAATGATGACATTATCCAGGTTATAATGCCATATGTTGTATGAATTGCCACTGTAGTAGAATCCAAGATGGAAAGCGGTATTGGCCGGTACGCTGAAATAATGCTGATCGAGAACTGGTCCGTAATCACCGGTACAAACCTGCTCCCAAAAATCCGTCCATGTAGCCCCCGCATCGGTAGTATAACCTATTTTAATTACATGCGACTCAGCATAGAATTTAAAAAACAAATTCACTTTCAGCAACAGGGCAGCATTATCTCCGGCATTGATGGCGGGTGTCATCAGTCGGCTGACTCCGATAAAATCCGGGCTCCAGTTCATGCGCATTTCAGGGGCAGTGCCACCTGCTGAAGAAGAGTTGCTTATACCCCAGTTGGCAATGCCATCGCCAATCACTGTCCAGCCCATGGGTAAAGTTCCGACCGGATGATCGAAAGTTTCCTGAAAGAGGATACTTTGAGTTTGTGCATGAGCCTCGCTCAGAACAAAAGATGAGATGAGCAGGCCGAGAAAAGGTTGGATAAAATTATTCATAGCAAAATTGGCTTTGGTGTATGATGTTTTAAGTGCTAAAACTAACCCATTTACTAAATATTCAGGTTTGTTAACCGGATTTCTTTAATTATCCTT
>CAYQRU010000082.1:5219-17668 GCA_964419945.1 uncultured Bacteroidales bacterium
TTTACCTGCCTGCACGACTTCAGAGCGTTACCAGCCCCATTGATGGCATTTCCGTTATTGGGATATCCCTGAGCAACAGTATAGTTAACCAACTGCAATAACTCATCATTGGATGGCACATGCCAGCCTGCCGGGCAAAGGCCATTGGGATCAGCAGTTGCAAACCAATTGTACATTGCCCCGTAACTGTTTTTATAACTAATATCATTGTCATACCACACATAGGCTCCTGTAGCCAATGCCGCCCATGAGTTGTTGTTGGTAACGTTGGGTATTGGGGTTCCATTCCTGTAAGTGGTTGTTTTCAGGTTTTCTTTCATCCAGCATTGGTTTCCAATGAGCACAGTATTGTAAACATTGCCATCAATATCGGTAATGGTAGGTATGCCGGGGCATGGTACTCCGGTTCCACCGGTGCCGGGGTCAACAGTAATAAAATTTGTAATGGTTTTTGTATCATTGCCAAAGCCATTACTAACATATAGCTGTACGGTATAGGTTCCTGCGTTATCGTAAGTATGCACAGGGTTTTGTTCAGTGCTGGAATAGCCGTCTCCAAAGTTCCATAACCAGCTTGTCGGGTTGTTGGCGCTTTGGTCGTAAAAGTTTACCGTTAATGGCGCTGTACCGCTTGTGGGATTTGCAGAAAAATTGCTAACAGGTGCATTAGCCGTACTTGCAACAAACATACATCTTACTGATACTCCATTGATTTTCCCAGAGCTTTGACGAATAAAACTTCCGTTCCCATATCCTAACATTCTCTGCCAGGCCCATGAATCATCATCCTGGCTGCTACTCCACAAATAGCCATATTCACCTATCCACGAATAATTAGTGATGCGATAGCCAGCAGGCAAAGCTGAAAACCCAAACGCATCAAAGCCATAGTGCGTGTTGTCGGCCTCCCATCTTGGGTGTTGTGTTGTATTGCAATCGCCACCCAATGGCGAGTTTACCTGCCGGCACGATTTTATGGCATTTCCTGCTCCATTAGGGTTGGTACTACTGTTAGGAAATCCCTGAGCAACCACATAATCAGTTAACTGGGTCCAGTCGGCGTCAGTCGGCACCTGCCAGCCTTCCGGACAAAGTTTATATGGATTATTTACAGCATACCAGTTGTACAATGCGCCATAGCTGTCTTTATAGTTGATATCGTTACTGTACCAGGCATAAGCGCCGGTAGTATTATTGATCCATGCGCTGTTATCATTTCCCGGAAATTCAATGGGTACTCCGTAGCGATATTTGGTGGTTTTCAGATTTTCATTAAACCAGCATTGGTTGCCGATGAGCATCGTGTTATAAACATTGCCATCAATATCGGTTACTGTTGATTGTCCGCATGTAAAGGTGATAATGCTAACAGTGTTTATCAGATCAATGACATTAACAATACCATCATTATTCACATCGGCATTGTCAAAACAAAAGGGTTCAGGATTTAACAGCAGAACATAATTTGCTATGTTTATCAGGTCAAGAACATTGACTTGTCCATCGCAGTTGGCATCTCCGACCAGGAATTTTACAAAGACATTGAGGTTGGGTGTTGTATTGTTTTCGATGAATTCATCACCCGGAAAATCAACAAAAGCATAAAGTGAGGTAGGTCCGGCATTTTGGGGAATCCATGTTATGTTAACACCTTCAAGAGATGTAGGAGTAATATCAACCCCTGGGACTTCTCCAAGCAAAATACCACCTTCCCTGAAAAGTTTTACGCTGTAAGCACTTCCGGGCACAGTTTGAGAACCAAGGTTCTGGATAGTAACTTCATAATCATTGGGCTGGCCAACAGAAGGAAAATCATTACCTGAAACGGCAACTCCAGCCAAATCATTGGCACTCAGTGTCTCAACTATAATATTATCAAGGTGATAACCCCAGATGTTCCATGAATCGCCACTGTAATAGAACCCTATTTGAAAATCGGTATTGGCTGGTACCGTAAAATAATGTTCGTCAAGCACGGGGCCATAGTCGCTTGTGCACGTATGTTCCCAGAAGTTGCTCCAGCTTGTGCCTCCATCAGTTGAAAAGCCAATCTTAATATTATGCCCCTGCCCATAGTGCTGTAAGAAAATATTGAGCTTCAATCTGAGCGCTGTGTTGTTTCCGGCATTAAGGGTATGGGTCATAAGGCAACTTTCTCCGATAAAGCTGGGGTTCCAGCTCATGCTCATTTGTGGGGCTGTTCCACCTGCACTCGAGCTGTTTTGAATGCCCCAATTGGAAGTGCCACTGCCAAGCACAGTCCATCCCGCAGGAAGCGTTCCAATAGGGTGATCAAAAGGTTCATTCATGAGTGTGCTTGTAGTTTGGGCAGATGCAATAGTCTGGCTCAAAACAAGAATCAGAGCGAACAGACCGGCGAAGACTTTTGTCAGGTTTTTCATAGTCCAATTTTAATTGTAAATGATTTCTAAAAATATTATTAAAAGGCTATTAGTTTAATGATTAAGTGCGTTTAAATATCATTTTACAGTTTGAGCAGCTTTAATGTTTCCATATTCCTCTCAGTGAAAATCCTTACGATATAAAGACCGGCAGAAAGATTAAGAAGTTCAAATTCAAAACTATTCATACCAAATACATGCTCGACCAATATTCGTTCTCCTTGCATATTATAAACTTCAAACATGAAGTGATCAGGGTTGACACCCATGTTTTGTGATATCGTAACTCTGCCTTCGGTGGGGTTCGGATAAAGTGTGAACCTGTTCTTATCATCTGGAACATTATCCGTGTAGGGGGCCTCCAGCATGTTTTCAGTCTTTAAGCACCAGCTTCCATCGTAAATGTAAGCATGCAGATTGGCCCCTTCATTTATGGTTGTTCCTGGAAGAAACGATATACTTTGTCCGGCAATCAGAATGACACTTGCTCCGGGCTGGACTTCGTATGACTCGTCTCCGCCAGCCAGGGTAATGAAATCTAATGCATTGTAGCAATAATCCCCAGGTTCAACATTTCCGGTCAAAGAAATGGAAGGAGGTATTGAAGAGGCCGTTGTGAACACTTTATCTTCACCATACACGGTGATTCCGCCGGAGGTAACCCCCTTTAAACGGAAATGAACGGTTTCGCCAACCAATAATCCGGTAAGTTCAGCACTTACGGCTGTTAAGACAAACGACTGAACTATGGGAGGCACAGCGGCAATGCTGCTTCCGTAACCGGTATCAGGACCGTATTCAAACGACATGGTAACAATCTCATTGTTCGTATTGATTTCTCCGTTTAGGGTTGCGCTGGTTTCCCCGACGGATGTTGCCTCCAGCGTATTGATCATGGCAACGCTCAGGGTGAACTCATCAGCGCCAACATCAGGGTTTGTTGTTGAACGTAAATCTCCGTCAAAGTCAACAGCCACAGCAAACGGAGTGGTAACCGGCAATGCGCCGCCATTGCACAAAGTAGGCGTATTTGTTAACATGTGAAGGTCATAGGGTGTGGTAGTAATGTTCATAAATGGCGGCATTTCACGGAATGAAGCGGCATCTCTTACCGGCCCCACAAGAGCTTTATAGGACGTAAAATCGTACATGGTGGTCCCATCAAAAAAGACTGCATAGCTTTCATTTTCAACAGGGCCGGCATAAAAGCAGTTTGCATTGGAGTTAACCGAATAATTTGTGAGGTTGCTGTTGCTTCTCCGATAGGCGGCAGTTACACCTGTACCATTAGGCACCGATAGATTTACAAGAATGTTGTTTCGTAAATCGAGTACCGGGTTTGTTGCACTACCCGAAGCATAAAGGGCCGCACTTCCAAATAAATCGCCTGTGCTGACGGCATTCAGATAAACGGTATTGTAAAAGACATTGGCGGTTGTTCCAAATAGAATCGCGATTCCGGCAAGGTTGATGGATGCATTGGTTATGGGTGTTCTCAGGTCGCTGACAAAATTGTTGTAAATATTATGGGTGATATTTCCAAATGCGCTTCCGGCAAAGATGCCGTAAACGGTTGCATTGCTATTATTTGCTTCAAGATTATAGACCCTGTTTTGATAAATATTGCAGGTCGTTCCGAAAGTACTTAAGATACCATAAATAGACAAGGATGAGCCTGTATTTGTGGTGGTTATTCCCCTAACCACATTGTTATACACCGATACTCCGTTTGAAGCAGGGTTCCCTGCGCTGATCCCGGTGAAATTTCCTCCTCCTGACCAGTTCTCAATAATATTATTACTGACAGTTGAACCAGCAATTCCCCTTCCCTGAAGTATACCAATGATATTACCACTATTGGCCAGATTACTGATACTATTGTTTGCAATAGTTATTACCTGGTTATTTGTTGAATGATTGATTCCTGTAAAAGTGCCACCGTTCATGGTGATGTCAGAGAAAGTATTATAGGAAATATCAACGGTACCCCCGGTTGGGTGTGAAAATGCTGGAACACAATAGTACCCGGCAAGGTTTCCAGAAGCGAATTTGGTAAATGGAAGATTACTATTTCCGGTTACAGTTACATTATTGGTTGCACTGCTGTTATATATCATATATGATGGAGCAGTTGATTTATAATCCCCAAAGCTAAACAGGTTATTCTTTATTTCTATTGATGAACAAGTAACAGCGTTGTTAATAATACTATAAACCCAACTTGTTGATTCCTGTGCCAGCTTAACACTATTGTTGTTAATTTGCACATCCCCGCCTCCGACTGTTCCATTAAGATAAATTCCATGCAAGTTAGAAATTGAAGGAGTCCCGCCTCCCGCAGCATTGTCTACTATATTGAAATTCATTTTGGCATTTGTCTGATAAATCACATAAATCCCACTAGTATGTTGTGCTGATGACCCACCTCCAAAATTTTGAATGATGTTTCCAGCCCCTGATTGACCGACAGTATTATTCTGGTCCAGGAACTGATAAGGAGATGCGGTATGATTAAACCCCCTTAATCTTATTCCGCAATGCGTATTTTGTACAGTATTTGCAATGATTAACAGGTTCTCTGTCCGGCCATCTGTGGATGTTACAGTTATCCCGTTTCCATTTGAGGGTAATGAGGCTGCATCATTATTTGAGGAGAATATCCCGCAAACATAAGGACTCGTTCCTTTTGTCATGGTAACCACGGAATTTTTAATTGTGACATTCTTACAGGCATTTGTAGTACTAGCTTTCCGTAAATAATACCCATACTCTATTCCCTCATTTTGCGAGGTCACATCAATCCCGTCAAAAGTCACAAAATCAGAACCCTGAATAATTATAATGCCATCACCCTGGGCATCGACCGCTGTTGTGGCTATTGTTCCGGCATCGGTACGTGTGATCATTGGATTGCTTCCATCTCCATTCTTTTGAAATACAATGGTATTCCCTGCAGTACCTGTTGCAGTTAAAAGAATTGGCGCTGTTACAGACTCAGTGAAGCCCCTGGCAACCAGGAAAGTTACTCCACCGCCACCTACACCCTGAAGATTCAGGTCTTCAATGGCAGCGGATATTGTTGGATAACCAGGCGAGCCGGCAGGAATGTAATAAGTACCGGTAAGTGGCACTATGGGTTCTACGGATTCAACTTTAACGTTATCAAGATTATAACTCCAAATGTTATAATTATCTCCGGAATAATAAAACCCCAGTCTGAAATTGGTGTTAGCGGGGAGGTTAAAGTAATGCTCGTCCGATTCAGGGCCATAATTACTTGTACAAACCTGCTGCCAGAAGTCAGTCCAGGTAGCCCCGTCATCGGTTGAAAATCCGATTTTTATGGTGTGTGACAAATCATAATACTGAAAATAAATATTCAGGCTTAATATGAATGATGTTGCGTCGCCTGAATTCATGGCGTGGGTCATCAGGCGGCTTTCGCCAACAAAACTCGGACTCCAGTTCATCCTCATTTCGGGAGCTGCACCCCCTGCAGAGGAAGTATTGGATACACCCCAACTGGATGATCCATTACCAAGTACCAACCAACCCGGAGGAAGCGTACCAACAGAATAGTCAAATGTTTCGTTCATCAGAACGTTTCTATCATGTGCGATAGCAGCGTAGGATAAGCAGATTAATGATGCTGATAACACGATCAGCTTTAATGTAATCCTGTTTTTTTTGTAAAAGTGTTTCATTGTTAAATTGTTTAATTGGTTACAAAATAATATTGACTGATTTTTATATTTCTAAAAAAGTCAAAGCTATCAATCAAGAAATAAAATCAATCCGTTGAATTATTTTATAATGGATTTCAATGATCCAATAGCGGGAATTAATTATTTTCCGGGGCTTTGGAAAGCGGACGCCGGGAATGAATTTACGCCGTTCCCCGATTTTTTAGAAGGGTAAATGACTGAGAATAGGGTATATCACTTAAAAATTACTTCGAATACCTGTCCATGATCTGAATGAATTCCTCCTTTGATGCGAGAGAAAGCATTGCCTGTGAACCGTCGGCCATTTCAATGCTGAGGCCATCCCGGGTGATGATTCTTTTTACATATCGTAAATTCACCAGGCTTGATTTATGGGTGCGGTAAAAACCATGGCCTGACAACATCTCTTCAAATATTTTCAGGGTTTTGGACGCCATCATCACCCGCTTTTCTGTGAGATAGAACCTGGAGTAATTGACATCGCCTTCAATATGAATGATATCGTCAATATTGATATACTCCCTGCCATCGCTGGTGCTCAGGGCAATTTTTGTAGGTTTTTTTGTCTGGATATTTTCAAGCAGTGTTCGATAGTCGGTGATTTCTTTTTTCTCCAGCATAGCTCTGGCGCGTTTCATTGCATCAAGCAATTCTGCAATTTTTACAGGTTTTACCAGATAATCAATAGCGCTGAACTTAAAGGCCTGTATGGCGTACTGACTGTAGGCAGTAATAAAGATGATCAGAAAATCAATGTTGCTTTGATTCTTTAAGAAATCAAAGCCGTCTTCTCCGGGCATTTCTATGTCAAGAAAAACCAGGTCAGGTTTATGTACACTTATTAATTTACGAGCCTCAGCGGCCGACCTGGCCATTCCGGCTATTTCAACTTCCGGCAGAAACTCGTTAATAATCAACGCAAGCGATTCATTGGCAACCACTTCATCGTCAACAAGTATCACTTTCATCGTTGTTTGTTGTTAGCCGGCAAAAATACGCAAACTTTTGTTCCTCTGCAAAATCCCGTTTCGTCGTAAATATCCTGATATTCAAACCGGAAGTCTGTTTTGTTCAGACGGTTGATGAGACTTAATCTATCCCCGACCAGCTTGGTTCCAAACGATTTTTTGATCTTTCCGTTTTGCGACATGATTTCTTTTGCTTTCTCCCGACCTATGCCGTTATCTTCAATAACAATCAGCAGCGTGGAAGGAGATGACTCTTTTATTTCAATCCTGATTTTTCCGTTGCCTTCAAGCGTGGAAAATCCATGCCAGATGGCATTCTCCACAAAAGGCTGGAGAATCATCGCAGGGATGGAATGATCATTCAACTGAATTTGTTCGGAAGTTGTAATTTCATAGTCAAATTTGTTGGCAAATCTTGCCTTTTCGAGTTCCATATAGGCTTTTAAAGTCTCAAGTTCATCATACAAAGAGATGAAATGAAATTGTGAGTTTTCAAGTACTTTACGAATCAAATCTGTGAAATTGGTAAGGAATAGATTTGAAGATATTTTATCATTTTTAAGTATATACAAATTTACTGAATTAAGGGCGTTGAAAATGAAATGAGGGTTCATCTGGCTGATAAGGGCTTTTTGTGTTGACATATTTAATTCATTTTCCAGCTTGTACCTCTTTCGGATTTCACGGGTGCGATAAACAAAGAAAAGGATAATCAGTGCTGAGACAACGAGAAAAGAAACCAAAGAGAAAACATAGATTTGTTGTCTGATCTGCTCGTCTTTCCTGATGATCAGTTTTTCCTTTTTTTCAGTCTCATACAAAGTTTGTAATTCCATGATCTCTCTGTATTTCGATTCAGTCAATAAAGAATCCTTAAGAATTGCATATTTCTCGAAACATATAAAGGAGTTTCTGTAATCAGCTAACATTCTATAGGCATCAGCCTTCCCTTTAAGGTTATTAATAACAATGTTTACCAGGTTATTATCTTCTGCAATCTGTTGACTTTCATTGAAATATGATAGCGCCAGTAATGGATCTTTTTTCTTAAGCATTAAATCACCTTTTGCAGTAAGGGACATGGTGTACAATTGAACATTTTCAAGGGATTTATTATAATGTATTGATTCATCTAAATACGATTCAGCTTTGGAGTAAATATCAATTTCTGTATGGACTGCTCCTAAATTATGTAAAACAAATGCCAGATAAAATGAATCTTGAAGTTGGTAAAACTGGTCATGTGCTTTTTCAAAGAAGAAAAGAGCATTCGTAAAATCTTTTTTCCGGCTGCTGACCATTCCCAGATTATTATGTGTAACAGCGTAACCCAGTTGAATATACCTGTTATTTAGATCCTGCTCTCTGATTAATGTATAAATATCAAGCGCCCTTCTGTAATATTTTTCGGCGACATCAATGTTTCCCAGGTTAATGTTCAGATTTCCAATAGTATTAAGCATATTCGCTGTCCTATCCTGTAGATTTAACTTTTCAAATATCTGTAAACCATTGTTATAGTTCTCATTTGCTTTAATATAATTTCCTTTCAGATCGAAAATTTGTCCTATATTCTGAAAGCAATCGCCCATTTTTATTTGATTACCCGCCTGGGTATATAGAACAATAGCTTTCTCCCAGTAAAATCGGGCTGAATCAAAGTTGCCGAGGTAATAAAATGCCATTCCTTTGCCATAGGTTGCTTTTGATAGAATTGTGTCATTTTTTAACTGCTTAACAATATTATAAATTGAATCGCAAACTTTAAAGCCTTTTTTAGGATTAGTCTTATAGCTATCCATATAGTTTGCCAGGCTATCAATCTGTTTGATATTAACAGCCTGACTAAAACCTCCTGAAACCATGAAAACAAAAAGAAGACTATGGAGAAAACATTTCATTTTCTGATAATTAGCTTAACACATCGGTAGAGTAGAATTTTTCAGATTACGATAACCAGATTTGTCCCCTTCCGGGCAATTTTATAATATCAGATGCGAAAATACATCATTTCGCCCGACCAGGCAGCCTGGTCTTATTTCGAAGAACAATTCTGCTGAATGATAAGGAGCCTCTCAGAAGTGCAGGTCCTTAGTGGTTTCCAGTTTTTCAGAGTCGGTTTTTTATTCTTTAGGCCAGGGGGATGAAATTCCAGAATATTAGTGTTCAGCATAATGCCCTTTTACTCCGATTCTTTGACACGGAGAAGACTTTTTAGGTCTGCTTCATTGCAGCCTTTTCCCACCTTAAAATAATCGCCGCCCAGAATGATATTGGCAGTTGCGATCACATCGAGCACATTGATCTGGTTGTCGGCATTCACATCGGCATTCTGGAAGCAGAACGGAAATGGGTTCAAACCGAGCACATAATTGGCAATGGTGATCACATCAAGCACATTGACGTTGCCGTCGCAGTTGGCATCGCCGGGAAAAACCACAGAATATTGCTTCTCAATAACATTCGACAACGATAATTCCGAAGTTACTCCGTTGGTATATTCGGCTTCTACTGCATAATGATAAAATCCGAGAGGCTGATTTACCCATCCATTATCAATGAAGGCGGTATCATATACCGGCATCTCGTTGATTTTGAGCCAGAGGGTGTCTGAAACCTTCTTACGGTACACATTGTAATGCTGAAATGATTTATTTTCAGTCCATTGTAATTTCGCACCGGTTGGATCACCCGTGATAACAGGCTCTACCGGCACGCAGAGGAATGGGTCTGTAACTTCAGTTTTCTCAAACCTGCACGGATTTTCATCAGCAACAAATTCTATCTCCTGCGCTTCGTATATCAACCCTGATGCCCTGATAAAAATGTTTGCATGAAGTGGTGGGGAAGTAACATTTTCCAGAGGCTGGAAGGAACCCATTCCATTGCTCCATTGCTGTAGTGGTTGCCATTCGTATGGTTCGCCAACACCATCGTCGTAGGCAATAAGTGTGTAATTGCTGTATCCCGAAATGCCCACAAAAAATCCGTTGGGCGTCTCGACCGGGAAAGGTAAATTCAGGGTATTCCAGCCTGGTTTGTTTTCAATATTATTTTGAACATACAGCACATTACCGGGATCAGGTACCTGCGCCTGGGTAAGCCCCAATATGGTAACCATGACTTGTGGCGAATACGGATAATTGGGGCTTTGATAGGTGTACCAGTGTATTTTCTGAAGACTTGCATGTTGCGTCCAGCTTGATCCGACCAGAATGTTTGGCGAGCCGGGTGTGATCAAAACTCCCGTCAATACACCATCGTCATAACGAAATTCTTTTGGATAGGGTGAGCCGGCGGCATACCAGGTTACAAATGTGACTACATCCCCTTCGACTACACTGACCAGGTTAGGTGCCGGAGCAAGTTCAAGGATGGTGATGGGGTCGAGCACATGGGGAACAGCAGGAACCCCGGCTTCAGCGATATACGTTTGGTAACCTGCCAGGGATATCTGAATCTGGTAAGTGGTCAAACCCCATACTGCATTGAAGTGAAAATCACCTGATTCATTTGTTGTAGTTTCATAATTATCAATGCCGAAAAGCTTGACAACTGCCCCGCTGGCAGGAAGTTGCGTATCGCTCAGAATCACATGTCCCGAAAGGGAAACAACAGGACGTGGCACAAGCAAGGCATCTCCTAAATTCACACTTCCACCGGCAGCAAGGTTTATGTTTTCATACACCACATCAGTATATGCATATTTTGAGATTGTGACTTTCAGATTGCTCCCGGCAAGCGCTTTGGGCGCAGTAAAATACCCCTGAGCATCGGAAAAATTTTCGGCAATATAGCCCGGAAAATCAGGGTTTTCGATGGTCACTCGTGCTCCTTCGGCCGGTGCGCCGCTTGCCTGGATGAGCACCCTGCCGGTCAGGCTGCCTAATCCGTTTCCGGTTTCAAACATCAGGGTGGTCAGCGGGTAGCTTGGAATCCTCGCAACATGTTGCAGGTTGTTCGGATCCAGGGGCGTGTACCAGTTGTCGTACACATTTCTTGCAGCTCCGTATTCGAGATACTCGTATGCAAATTTTGAAGTGTTGTTGATATATGGATTTCCGCCCTGGTAATAATACACCAGAACAGCAAGATTTGATCCTCCGGAGTAAACAAACGGTTCGGTGAGGTTGATGTGTACTTTTCCCACTCCATCGGTGAAACTTAATACTCCGTCAAAAACGAGGTGCATATCTGAAGCAGGAATGGCATTGACATCAAAGTTTGCTAAACCGGTTTCGGTCATCCATACTTTCACCTTGCGGTTTGGGATCGGTTCAGCAAAACTGGTATAATAAGTCAGGCGTTTTACAATGCCGCCGGTGTTCAGCTCGCCACTATAATAAAGGCATTCGTGCAGACTACCCCCACGGTAATCGTCAAAACTGATCGGATAGTAATAGGTGTAAGGTGTCTGCTGGTTCACGGGAAAAGATCCGATGTTTTTGACCACAACAGAATTGGCAATGACTTCGAGAGTGATTTCCTGACTGGTGTTATTAGAAAGGTCTTCATCTTCTGCCCAGTCAATCCTTGCATATAATCCATACGCCCCAATGTCAGGGATACTCACAGGAATGGTCATGGTTTGGGTTTGACCCGGAGCCAGGGCTAATCCCGGTACACTTGTAAAAACTACTTCCTGTCCTTCCACAAGTGCACAAACTTTAACAGAATAAGCTCCGGCCAGTACCGGAATCTTACCGTAATTACCAATGAAAACCTCATAATTATTGGAAATATTTGCATAGATGATATCAGGTCCTGAAAAATTCAAAGCCATTAAATCATTATCAAAACGAACCAAAACGGAGCCGAGCACATCGTCAATCACACCCGGCCAGCACCACAATCCATTGAATTGTAATGCGATATAATATTCACTGCCAGTGGCAAGTCCATGTTGGCTGAGATCATAGGTTTTCTGAATATAGGTCATGGGAGGATCCACAATCTGATCAATAGAAAAAAAGTCGTTGATTGAAGTACCTGTTGTTGAAAGTTGGACACGCCAGATTTGTCCGGTCTGATTTGCTAACCTTTTGATCCAGAACTGGAAGGCATCGCCGGTTTGCCAAACCATTTTGGGTGTGATCAGCCAATCATCATAGCTTGTCTGGCCAATATTTCCTGCATATGTATCCAGTCCGGCAGCCGCAATACCCGTGTGAGGTGCTACCTGACCGGTTGGCACTTTGTCCACATTTCTGAGCCAGCCTTCTCCGTCGCCATTGTTATCAATGACTTTCCATCCCAATGGCGGGAAGAGCTGATTTTCAAAACCTTCTCTTAAAATACCAAAACGTAAGCCCCGGCCGCTGAGATAAATGGTTTTGTTTCCCGGAACCAGCGAA
>CAYQRU010000083.1:0-17293 GCA_964419945.1 uncultured Bacteroidales bacterium
GACGCAACAAATCCCTTTCTTTATCCGGAATCCCTGAAGGAAATTCATTGATCAAAGACAAAAGATCCTCTGTTTCAATACCCTTTTCAATTGCTCTGCGTGCTACTGACCTGATGCGAGCATGGGTATACTGGATAAAAGGTCCCGTATGTCCGTTGAAATCAATGGATTCCTGTGGATTAAACAACATGGTCTTTCGTGGGTCAACTTTCAGGATGAAATATTTAAGTGCTCCCAGCCCGAGAATATGGAAAAGGTGATTCAGTTCTTCTTCATTAAAATCTACGGTTTTGCCCAGTTCCAGGGTGGTTTGCCTTGCTGTATCATACATTTCCTGCATCAGGTCGTCGGCATCAACCACAGTTCCTTCACGCGACTTCATCTTTCCGTGAGGAAGCTCAACCATGCCATAAGAAAGGTGATGTAATTTATCAGCCCAGGAGTAACCAAGCAGGTCAAGCACCTTTTTCAGTACTTCAAAATGATGGTTTTGCTCATTACCTACCACATAGATCATCTGTTGTGGATGATATTTTTCGTATCTTGCACAGGCTGTACCCAGATCCTGGGTCATATATACCGATGTGCCGTCAGCACGAAGCAAGACTTTTTCATCAAGATTACTGTCACCAAAATCAGCCCAAACCGAACCGTCAGTTTTTACTTTCAGGCGTCCTTCCTTAACTCCCTGCGCAACAATGTCCTTGCCGGCAAGATACGTTTCTGATTCATGATCAATCGCATCAAAGCTGATTCCCAGCTGTTGGTAAGTCTGTGTGAATCCATCATACACCCACCCATTCATCATCTTCCAGAGATCTCGCACTTCGTTGTTGCCGTTTTCCCACTGGCGCAACATTTCGCGTGCCTGACCCATCAGCGGTGAGCGACGTTCCGCTTCTTCCGGTGACAGCCCCTGCTGTAATAATTTGTTCATCTCGGCTTTGTAATGACGGTCGAACAACACATAGTATTTCCCCACAAAATGATCGCCTTTCATTCCTGAGGAGGCCGGGGTTTCATTATTACCCCATAATTTCCATGCCAGCATGGATTTGCAGATGTGAATACCACGGTCATTTACCAGGTTAAGTTTAACAACTTTGTTTCCTCGGGCTTTCAAAATTTCGGCAAGGGAATGTCCCAGCAAATTGTTGCGAATATGACCCAGGTGAAGAGGTTTGTTTGTGTTGGGTGAGGAAAACTCAATAAGTATGGGTAGCTCATTGTCTGTTTTCTCATAACCGAATTCAGGATTTCGCAGTGCTTCTAGAAAAAAACTGAACCAGAAAGTATCGGTTAAGGAAAGGTTCAGAAAGCCTTTGATCACATTGAAATGTTTTATCATCTCAGGATACATTGATAACAGATGCGTGCCAATTACACGGCCGAGTTCCTCTGGTGGCTTTTTCAATGTTTTCGTTGCCCCAAATAGTACGACAGTAAAATCGCCTTCAAACTCCTTTTTCGTTTTCTGCAATTGGATAACCTCAGCAGGAAGACTGATATCATAAAGGTGAGCAATTGTCCTCACAACGGTATCAGGCAAAATATCGTAAACCATATCATTTTTATTAATGCCGGCAAAATTACTGCTTTTGAATTATTTACTGCTGTATTAATAAATCGTTAATTATCAGTTTGTTAACTATTTCATTTATGCTTGAAAATCAGGTTGTTATGCCCGTGATCATAAAAATTTAATAAACAGTTACTTGCATAATATGTTAAAAAATTATCTTTGCAGACTGTTGTTTACGAATCGGAAAAGTTTTGGTTTCAGGGAATCAATAATTTAACATGCGATTACACTCCTTGTCCTTCAGAAAAAAATATTTCAGATTCAGCCAGATCAATTCATTAACTATTCAATAATACCATATTTTTATGAAGAAAAAAGTAATCATTATCGGGGCAGCCGGAAGAGATTTTCATAACTTTAATCTCTATTTCCGGGGAAATACCGCTTATGAAGTGGTAGCTTTTACTGCTGCCCAGATTCCTGACATTGATGGCCGGAAATATCCGGCTGAACTTGCTGGTAAGGATCTCTATCCCAATGGTATTCCTATCTATTCTCAGGATGATTTGGTGGATCTGATCAAAGAACACAGCATTGATGACTGTGTTTTTTCTTACAGCGATGTATCGTACAACACTGTGATGGGAGTAAGCGCTGTTGTGAATGCAGCAGGTGCCAATTTCGTATTGTTAGGACCTTCTGATACCTATGTGAAGAGTACAAAGCCCGTCATTGCTGTGGGTGCTGTTCGCACCGGCTGTGGGAAAAGTCAAACCTCCCGCCGTATCATTGAATTGCTTATGGAGCAGGGACTAAAAGTGGTGGCTGTGCGTCATCCCATGCCTTATGGCGATCTGGTCAGGCAAAAAGTGCAGCGTTTTGCCACGATTGATGACCTCAAACTCCACAAATGCACGATTGAAGAAATGGAAGAATATGAACCCCATGTGGTTCGCGGCAATGTCATTTATGCCGGAGTGGATTACGAAGCCATTTTACGGGCTGCTGAATATGATCCCGATGGTTGTGACGTAATACTGTGGGACGGTGGGAACAATGATTTTCCATTCTTTAAGCCAGACCTGATGGTTACAGTTACCGATCCTCATCGCGCCGGACACGAGCTAAGTTATTATCCCGGAGAAGTAACATTAAGACTTGCCGATGTGGTGGTGATCAATAAAATTGACACTTCTGCTCCTGAAGACATTCAAACCGTAAGGGAAAGCATTGCCAGGGTAAATCCAGGCGCTGTCGTGGTTGATGGTGCATCACCCATCATGGTGGATGATCCTTCCATGATTCGGGGAAAACGTGTGCTGGTCATCGAAGACGGACCAACCCTGACACATGGTGAAATGAAAATTGGTGCTGGAATTGTTGCTGCTCAAAAATTTGGCGCTGCCGAAATCATCGATCCACGCCCGTTCATTGTTGGGCGGCTTGTGGAAACTTTTGAGAAATATCCGAATATTGGTTCATTACTGCCGGCCATGGGCTATGGCGAACAGCAAATGAGAGACCTCGAAGCAACCATAGCTAATACTGATTGCGACACCGTGATCATTGGCACACCCATTGATCTGAACCGTATAGTCAGGATCAGCAAGCCAAACACCAGGGTATACTACGACTTGCAGGAAATTGGCAAACCCGACCTGAAGGAAATTATTGCGGATTTCATAAAAAGGCACCATCTGAAATAAATTAAGAAAGGCGGCTCCGTTGAAGTCGCCTTTTTTATACTCTAAAAAGCTGGAGTAAATAGTGACATAAATTCATAACAAAATGAAAAACAGGAGTTTAATTTCTATCAGCGACTTCAGTAAAGAAGAAGCCATGCAGATACTCGACCGTGCTGTTGAGTTCGAAAAGCATCCCATTCAAAAAATTCTTGAAAATTTTGTGGTAGCCACTCTGTTTTTCGAACCCTCCACACGTACACGCCTGAGTTTTGAAAGTGCCGTCAACCGCCTGGGAGGCAAGGTAATAGGTTTTACTGATTCTGCTTCTTCAAGTGTTCAAAAAGGAGAATCATTAAAAGATACCATTAAGACGGTATGTAACTACAGTGACCTGATCGTCATGCGGCACCCACGCGAAGGTAGCGCACGTTTTGCTTCTGAAGTAGCCTCTGTTCCTGTTATCAATGCCGGGGATGGCGCTAATCAGCATCCCACACAATGTCTCCTGGATCTTTATTCTATCCGTAAAACCCAGCACCGCCTTGATAACCTGAGCATCGCATTTGTCGGCGACCTTAAATATGGCCGCACCGTGCATTCCCTCGTCATTGCCATGTGCAATTTTAACACAACCTTTCATCTTGTCTCACCAGTCGAACTCAAACTACCAAGCTCAGTAAAGTTCCATATCAAAGAGAAACAGCTTGAATATTACCAATATACTGAACTTACTGACGCTGTTCACAAGGCTGATATCATCTATATGACCCGCATTCAGAAAGAGAGGTTTTCTGATCCCATAGAATATGAAAAAGTAAAGAATAGCTATATTCTGTCTTCAAAATTGCTCGGAAATGCCAGACCACATATGAAAGTGCTGCATCCGCTGCCGCGTGTGAACGAAATCAGCGAAGATGTTGATGAAATGCCTCAGGCATATTATTTTGAGCAGGCCCTTAATGGTGTTTATGTTCGCCAGGCCCTGCTGGCCAGCATTCTCGGTGTTTGATCTGGTTTTATTCACTATTAGAATAACTGCATCATGAATAAAGATCTAAGAAAAGAATTAAAAGTTTCGGCCATTGAGAACGGAACTGTTATTGATCATATTCCCTCACAAAGTCTTTTCCATGTGGTTCGTATTTTAAACCTTGAAAAGTATGAAAGTCAAATACTTATAGGAATGAACCTGGATAGCAGGAAATATGGGCAGAAGGGAATCCTGAAACTGAGTAATAAATTCTTCAGAAACGAGGAAATCAACAAGATTGCACTTGTTGCGCCTACTGCAACAATGATTGTGATCAAAGATTTTCAGATTGTTGAAAAAAGAAATGTGGTAATTCCTGATGAAGTTTTCCGGATCGTAAAATGTTTCAATCCGAACTGCATCACCAACCACGAAAAAATTCCGACACGCTTCAAAGTCATTGATAAGCAGGATTTACGCCTGCAATGTCATTACTGTGAGAAAATTACTGCAAGAGATAACATGCAGTTTCTGTAAAAATCCTGCGTACTGCCATGCGTAATAATTTTTGACCTGAGTAATTCACACACATGTGTAAAACAATAATAGTTAAGCTTTTTCGCAATTCCGACCTTTAGTTCGGGAAAAAACCTAGTATTGTGGAACCATGGGTTTGATCTCATTTTCAGAAATAATATCAATCAGGTTAAGATCCAGGGCATCATGTTTGCTCAAAGTTGATTCCGCCATGTGAGGAAGTCAGAATAATTTTGCTCTCCTTTATTATTTTGCCTGCCAGAATCTGTTTCGAGAGTTTGTTTAAAACTTCCCTTTGTATGACTCGTTTCAGTGGCCTTGCGCCATACTGGGGATCAAACCCCAGATTTGCCAGCAAATCAATAGCCTCTTCAGTGTATTCAAGTGTAATTCCATTTGCATTGAGCATATTTCTGACTGTGTTAATCTGAAGCACAACAATTTCCCTGATTTCATTGCGGGTAAGGGGTTTGAACATGATGATCTCATCAATCCTGTTCAGGAATTCAGGTCTGATGCTGCGCTTCAGCAATTCAAAAACTTCCCGGCGAGCATTCTCAATCTGTTCTTCCCTGTTACTGTCATCCATATTCTCGAACCGTTCCTGAATCAGGTGCGAGCCTATATTTGAGGTCATGATGATGATGCTGTTTCTGAAATCTGCTGTCCGCCCTTTGTTATCAGTCAGGCGACCATCATCAAGTACCTGTAGAAGGATATTGAATACATCCTGATGCGCTTTCTCAATTTCGTCAAGCAATACCACTGAATAGGGGCGACGCCGTATTTTTTCAGTAAGTTGTCCGCCTTCGTCATACCCGACGTACCCGGGAGGGGCGCCAATCAATCTGGAAACTGTATGCCGTTCCTGATATTCCGACATATCAATGCGAACCATTGCGTTCTCATCGTTAAACAGAAATTCAGCCAGTGCTTTTGCCAGTTCTGTTTTTCCCACACCGGTAGTGCCCATAAAAATGAATGAGCCAACCGGGCGTTTGGAATCCTGCAATCCGGCGCGGCTGCGCCTGATAGCATCGGCCAATGCTTCGATGGCTTCATCTTGTCCACTCTTTTATGAAGTTCAGTTTCAAGATGCAGAAGTTTTTCGCGTTCACTCTGCAGCATTCTGCTTACCGGAATTCCTGTCCAGCGCGAAACGATTTCTGCAATTTCTTCGGCTCCAACTTCTTCGTTCACCATCGGATCATCACCTTGAATTTCCCTGAGTTTAAGCTTTAACTGATCAAGCTTTTTTTCCGTATCTCTGATCCTGCCATAGCGAAGTTCAGCAACCTTACCATAATTACCTTCCCGCTCAGCCTGCTCAGCCTCAAACTTGTAGTTTTCAATATTTTTATTCTGCTGCTGGATTTCTTCTACCACGGTTTTCTCTGATTTCCATTTGGCTTTCAGATTATTGCGTGTTTCATTCTGATTTGCAAGTTCCCGGTTGAGTTGTTCCAGCTTTTCCGTGTCATTCTCGCGTTTAATAGCTTCCCGCTCAATTTCCAGTTGTCTGATTTTTCGTTCTGATTCATCCAGTGCTTCAGGCACAGAGTTAATCTCCAACCGTAGTTTTGATGCAGCTTCATCAATCAGGTCAATGGCTTTATCGGGCAGAAAACGATCGGTTATATACCGTTGCGATAGTTCAACAGCTGAAATAATTGCTTCATCGCGGATACGGACCTGATGATGACTTTCGTATCGCTCCTTGAGTCCGCGAAGGATGGATATTGCGTCCAGGGTATCAGGTTCATGGATCACGACAATCTGAAACCGGCGTTCAAGAGCTTTGTCCTTTTCAAAAAATTTCTGATATTCTTTTAATGTAGTAGCACCGATAGCGCGAAGTTCGCCGCGGGCAAGAGCAGGTTTCAGGATATTGGCAGCATCCATGGCACCTTCGCCGGCACCTGCTCCAACCAAAGTGTGTATCTCATCAATGAACATGACTACTTCACCATCCGATGCGATTACCTCTTTGACAACACTTTTCAATCGCTCTTCAAACTCGCCTTTGTATTTGGCCCCTGCAATCAATGCTCCCATATCAAGGGAAAAAATCTTTTTGCTTTTCAGGTTCTCAGGCACATCTCCATGGATGATCCTGTGCGCTAATCCCTCAGCAATGGCAGTTTTGCCAACGCCAGGTTCACCAATGAGAACAGGATTGTTCTTGGTTCGTCGTGAAAGAATTTGCAATACACGACGTATCTCTTCATCGCGGCCTATTACGGGGTCAAGTTTACCCTGCCTCGCAAGTTCATTCAGGTTGCGTGAATAGCGGTTCAGAGCATTGTAGGTGTCCTCAGCACTTTGGGTTTTGACTGAACTTCCCTGGCGCAACTGCTTTATGGCCTCTTTCAGCGCTTTTGTGTTCAGTCCTTCTTCCCTGAGCATATCGGCTGTTTGGTCACCTGAATGAAGCAGTGCAAGCAATAGATGTTCGATAGCAACAAAATCATCACTGAATTCCTTCAGTAAACCTCCTGCTTTTACCAGAGTATTACGGGCGTCGTTACTAAAATACTGCTCACCACCGCTTACTCTGGGTATATTTCTGAGGATATTTTCTGTTCTTTGTTTAATACGCTCAGTATTGGCATTCAGTTTTTTAAACAGGTAAGGTGCGACATTATCGTCCACATTCAGAATGCCCTGAAACAGGTGAACGTTTTCAATGGCCTGATGCTGCATTGCGGAGGCGATTTCCTGGGCTTTGTGGATGGCATCCTGTGATTTTATTGTGAAGTTGTTGAGGTTCATGGGTTTTGTATTAGGGTGTGTTGGTGTTCATGTGTTCAGGTGCTTGGGTGTTCAGGTACTCGGGTGCTTGCTCCGTGTTATGGAGGTGTATACACGGTTTATGGGTCGGTGGAATAGAGTATTGGAGCCATGAAGTAGTAGAATATTGTATAGTTTATGTCAGTCGAAAAATTTTCTGCATCATCCACTCAAAGACCATTCCAATGGTTTAAATGCTAATAATCATGTAATTAAGTCATGGATGTAATGAACCTTGGCTGTCAGAGTGTCCGAATCTGAATTTCAGGTTCAAAGAAACATATCATTAAATTTATATATATAAGAAAATATATACATTTACAAAAATTTAAAATTCATTTTATGAAGCGATGGTTTGGGCTTTCAGTCTTATTGACTACGGTTATTTTGAGTATGATAATTCTTTTTACCTCGTTCAAAAGTAAAAATAAAGAGGTTGAAATGGAAAATACACCTGGTGTTGTTACTTTTAAAGTTACAACACTGCCAGCCGGAGGTACTTATTCTCCACGGCATGTTTTTGCAATCTGGATTGAAAAGGATGGTGTTTTTGTAAAGACACGGAAAGCAATGGCCAATCAGAGAAAACAATATCTTTACAAATGGGCAGCATCCAGTAACTATAACGTCACAGATGCTATTACGGGAGCTACACTTACGAGTCATCAAACCCATACAGTACAATGGAATTGTACGAATGTCTCAGGCAATGTTGTTCCTGATGGTGCGTATACGCTGGTAGTTGAATTTACTGATAAACATGCTCAGGGACCATTTTATACAATTCAATTTAACAAAGGTACACAACCTGTTTTGATCACCCCTCCCAACCAAACTTATTTGATTAACATGGAGCTTACATATACTCCTGATATAGTTAACGGAGATGCCAATTGCGATGGAGTTGTAAATGTGCTGGATGTGGTCGGCATTGTTGTATAAGTACTCGGAAACAATCCGCAGCCATTTTGCCCAGGTAATGCCGATGTAAATGGGGATGGACTTCTGAATATACTTGATGCTGTTGGTATCGTGAATATTATCCTTGCAGGTTAGGACTGATTGCTGCAAATTAATAAAATTATTTAACACCCGTATTGACTGCTCATTCCTGACCGGTCAATTTTTGCATGTTTCATTGTTCCTGTGAAGCGGAAGTCAGCACATTTGTGGCTCCTTTGGGTGTAAGGTTCAGATGGATTTTCTACCTGCATATCTGAAGATAGGGCAGAAGCATTCCTGCACTGGGCATGATACTGTTTTTCTAACCACCTGTTCAGATTTTTATTATCATGAAGTTGAAGCATGGTTTGTAAATTTGCTCCGCACTGCTTCGTTTCTGATTTCGTGGTGAGCCTTCGGTTGCGGTTGACATGCCCGGTGTTATTAACCCACTGCTGAGCGGAATTGTTCCGGACGTCCGGTACTCCTCGGAACACAGGATAATTTATAATTATCCAAACTTATTGCCGTTACAAACCCATCATCTCACAGATTTAACACTAAACGTGATCGGAATAATATCAATCAATTCAACTCAGCCGGCTGATCCTTTATTTGATAACCTGTCAGCATGACAGATCAATTTAGAAATTACTATTGAATTGCAAATTCAATGGTGTTCCGGACGTAAATGCAAAATTACGCTCAGCCGGGGTAATTATGAGAACTCAACCTTAAGATTATCAAAATTGTAACATTACGTCAATTCATCAGATTGATATTTTAATGATTGGCCGGGAGTTGCAAAAATTCTGACCGGGAATTATGATTGTTGCAACTTAAAGAGTTTTTATGCGTTTAGTATTCATTAAAAATCTACTATCAATGAAAAGCATTCATCAGATCCGGAGGTTGGCGATTGCCGGCAACTTCGCATTGCTCATGTTCATGGTTCTGCCTTTTGCATCCACCAGAGCACAGTTATTTGATACAAGAACTACTCTTCAAAAGTTTAATGCTGCATTCCAGGTGATCAGCATGGCTTATGTAGATAGCGTTGACCATCAGCAACTTACTGAAAATGCTATCCGAGGGATGCTTAAAGAACTTGATCCTCACAGTGTTTATATGACTAAAGAGGAAATTCAGAAGGCCAATGAGCCTTTGATGGGAAACTTTGAAGGAATTGGTGTTCAGTTTCAGATTTTCAGGGATACCATTGTCATCATTTCTCCTGTTCCGGGCGGGCCTAGTGATAAACTTGGCATCCTTGCCGGGGATAAGATCATCAAAATAAATGGAGAGGAATCTACAGGTACGAAAATCAACAATGATTATGTGATGGAACGTTTGCGTGGTAAAAAAGGCAGCGAAGTCAGCATATCGGTCTATCGCCAGGGACAACCCGATCTTCTTGAATTTGTGATTATCAGAGATAAAATTCCCTTAAACAGTATTGATGCTACCTACATGGTTTCATCAGAAACAGGATATATCCGGCTGAGCCGATTTGCACGTACCAGTATGCAGGAATTCAAAGAATCCGTGCTTAAATTGCGCGGGCAGGGCATGCAGCATCTTATCCTTGATTTACGCAATAATTCCGGAGGTTTTCTGGACGTAGCCGTTGAATTGAGCGATGAATTTCTCGATGATGAAAAAATGATCGTTTACACCGAAGGTATGAAAAGTCCCAGGCAGGATTTTAAGGCAACTGTCCGGGGCGATCTCCATAAAGGCAAAGTCATTGTCATGATAAACGAAGGCTCAGCATCCGCCAGCGAAATTGTCTCAGGCGCAATTCAGGACTGGGACCGGGGCCTTGTAATGGGCCGCCGCTCTTTTGGAAAAGGACTGGTGCAGCGTCCGTTTACCCTCCCCGACAGCAGTGTGATCAGGCTTACCACCGCAAGATATTATACTCCATCTGGACGTAGCATTCAGAAACCTTACGACGAAGGAGTGGCCGAATACCACAGAGATTTGCAGAAAAGACTGGAACATGGCGAACTGGTGCATTCTGACAGTATTCGTTTTCCGGATTCCCTTAAATATCTAACAAACAACAAAAGGGTAGTTTATGGTGGTGGTGGCATCATGCCGGATATATTTCTACCTGTGGATACTACCGGATCCTCAAATTATTACACCAATCTTTCACGTAAAGGCATATTCAACAGTTTTACGCTCGATTTTATGAATCAGCACAGGCGCCAACTGGATCAGGATTACCGGGATGTTGATACTTTTATCAGGAACTTTAATGTGGATGCAGCTTTCCTTAACAACTTCGTTGCTTATGCTGAGAAAGAAGGTGTGCCAAAAGATGATGACGGAATGCAGGCATCAGGGATGCATATTGCCGTGATGCTGAAAGCTTTGATCGGACGTAATTTATTCGATGTGAGTGCCTATTACAGAATTATCAGCAGCATTGACCCCGAATTACAGCAGGCCATCCAAACCATTGGCGACGACAGGGCTTTCAAAAATATGCTGGTACACAAATAATCCGATTGTTTTCGCCGGTAATGAAAGAATGTCGGATACTGCCTTGAAAGAAACTCGTCCATGAATCAAAAACGTTGAAAACAATTGTTCAGGGATTTTAGATTTGTTAATAAGCTTTCGATTGTCCTCTGATCAATACCCAAATGGTTAAAAATATGATCTTCACATCCATATTGAACGACCAGTTTTCAATGTAATTCACGTCAAATTCAACCCTCTTTTTGAGTTCCGATAACTTTTTTATCTCACCACGGAAGCCGTTTACCTGTGCCAGGCCAGTAATGCCAGGTTTTACGGTATGACGGAGCATAAAACGTTTGATGATTTTCCGGTAGGCATGGGTATGCTTCAGCATGTGCGGACGGGGTCCTACAATTGACATTTCACCCTTCAATACATTGATAAACTGGGGTAGTTCATCAAGGCTCAATTTACGCAGAATTTTACCCAGAGGAGTGACCCTCGAGTCATTTTTGGTGGCCCGCATCGTATCTGCATCTTTATTTTTTCGCATGGTGCGGTACTTGATACAGAGAAATTCCCTGCCATCAATGCAGGTTCTTCGCTGGCGGAAAAAAATGCTTTCACGCGAATTGAACAGATTCATAACAAAAAGCAAAGGTGTGAGCCATGAAATTACCCCAATGATCATAATAAAAGAAATAAAGATGTCAAATATCCTCTTTATCAAACGGTTATACCAGTAACTTAAAGGCCCCGGATGAATTTGCATCACGGGGATAGTATCATAACTGATAAGTTCTGCGCTCTTGTATGAAAAGTTACCCAGGTCGGGTACAATCCTTACTTTAACCGGGTATTCAGATATAACTTCTGTAATTTCCGACATCACCGGATGCGGGACTTTATCCCAGGCTACATAGATTTCGTCTACCTGGTTTTTTGCAAGATAGGATTTAATTTCGTTCCAGTCTCCGATAATTCTTTTTCTGACACTTTTATTATCATCGAAAAACCCCATAAAACGGTAACCATGCCATTTATTTGTCATAAAGTATCGGCACAATTCACGTGTTTTGGGAGTATCTCCCAGGATAATGACATTTCTGAAATTAAATCCCAGTTTGCGGTAAATAAGAAAAGCGTAGTAAAGGATGAATTTCCAAGAAATCAACAGGAAGAAGAACAGGGGGAAAAGATATTTTATGTACGACCTGGGGTAATAATCCAGCGGAATCATCTGGAAAAACATCAGAAACAGGAAGAAGAAAAAGACAATGATCTTGATGTAAGCAAAGAATGTGGCTTTTTTTGACGTGTTCCTGTCAATGTTGTGAGCACCGAAAGTAAACACAAGAATAAACCAGGAAAAATTCATATAGGCATAAAATGCGATGTATCTTGATTCCAGGCATTCTGCGTTGTACCCTATCAGGCAATAACCTATTACAAAAAGAATATTCAGGATGATAAAATCACCTGTGAGGGAAATGAATGGGATATAGCGCGAGTAACGTAAGGGCATAGGCTTCCAAAGGTTTTGGTGCGGTAAAAGTAGAAAAAAAACTTTTTCACAAATCAAAGGTGCGGAATTTCCATTAATAGTAACCAGATTTATTTACTTTGTCGCTGGTTCAGAGAGCCGTATTACGATCTGTGTTTGAATTACAGAATTCCTCTTTTACACAGTTAATTCCTCTGAGATGCATTAAATAAACCAGAACCAACATTTCTCAGAAAAGATTCATCTGTTTTTCAGATTTATGACTGAAACTATACCAATGACCCTTTAATACACAAACAGCAGATTAACAGTGTATTATGAATAGTCTTACGCAAGCCAATTGTTAATATCAGGTTAAATTTTTCATTTAAACAAAAATTTTTTCATTTACCTGTTGCATTTTGCAAAACATGTTGTATATTTGCACGAGATAAAAAATTTATTAGCGCATGGTCATCAAGCGAACCAGACACAATTTTCTTTTCAGGCAATCACGGGACATTTGGCCCAGGTTAATTGTCTGTGTGTTTGCTTCGCTATGCGCTGCCACAAACATTCTTGCAACGGAACCAACTGAAAACCAAAAGCAGTATTATGATGCTGGAATCATTGTACTTTCAGGCAATGATGGGGATTTTACCGTTGGCAACTCTGAATCTGTCAGGATCAGTGCAGGTCAGTCCGTGATTCTGCTTCCTGGAACTCATCTTGTTGCCGGAGCGCAGGTGGTGGTAGAAGTCATACCCGAGGTAAAACCCAAACAAACCTGCGAAACCAGTTCCATCCTGATAAATCCGGAATTACTGCTTTCTCCGTTTATTAATGAAAAAACCAGCGCATTCGACTCTTCTCCTGTTAAGCAAACATTAAGCATCGCCGGAAATAAATCTCCGGCTGTATTGCCTGCGGTGAACAATTATACCGGGAATAAATCAGTTAGCAGGCTGAAAACTGCCTGTACAGCTTATGCTTATTCCCATATTTTCCTTGCAGAAACAGAGTTTATTCCTGTGATGTCCTTTGGTGAAAGACCGGAAAACATCATGGTACTGCGCACGTGAAATGCCTGGTTTGCAAACGCTGCCTCGTTTACCATGACAGCTTTGCATATGCCATGCAGGATATTCCGCAACCTGCCGCCTTACAAGGCTTTTCAACTGCGGAAAACACATATTAATGCTTTAAATTAAAAATTACAATTATGAAAAAATATTTCTTATTATTCGGTTTGACCTTAGCATTAGGTCTTTTCTTGTCAAATACATCTAACGCTCAATTCAGCGCATGGGGCGACAATCCCACATACTTAAACTATAATTTAGGACTTGGTACCTCCACTCCAGCAGGAAAGTTGCATGTGCACATGACAGCTACTGGTGTATCTCAATTACAAAGGATGGTAAGAACTGGCGCTCCAGCTGCTGGTATTACTTTTGACAAAGCAAATAACGGAGAAACGGCAGCAGGTGGAGCTGACTTTATGGGTTCTTTTGTTGGAAGACTTCATGATGGTTCAGGTTATGTACCAAGAGCTGGTATTCGTTTTGCTGCAGATGGCACCAACACTACAGGTCAGATAGTTTTTCAGACACACGATGGCAGCGGCTCAGCTTTGACAGCTTTGACCCGTATGGTTATTAACAAGGACGGTAAAGTGGGTATTGGAGTTCCTGATATGACCAAACTTGGCACTGCTCTTCTTGGCGTAAATGGCAAGATCCTGGCTACTGAAGTTGAAGTGAAGCTTTATGGATCATGGCCTGATTTTGTTTTCAAAAAAGATTATCAACTGATGCCTCTTTGCGAAGTTGAAAATTTCATCAACGAAAATGGCCATCTGCCAAACGTACCCAACGAAGCACAGGTTAAAGAAAACGGAATTAACCTTGGCCAGATGGATGGCATTCTGCTCCAGAAGATTGAAGAGCTTACACTTCATATCATCCAACTGAACAAGAGAATTGCTGAATTGGAAAAATAGATTTTTGTTCAGATTTAAGAAAAAGCCCCTGTTTGTTTTACAAACAGGGGCTTTTAATTAAAAGAGCTAACAACCTGATTTAGCTATTCTCGAATTCAAACAAAATTAATGATTTATGCATTACAGAATTTATAAGGAGTATGAAAAAATATGTAATTCCCTGAATTTTAATGGATCGGTATTGGAAGTTGGAGCTGTTCCCTATGATTCAAGCTTATTATGCATGGAGTCTCTAAAAAATGCAAGAGAAAAGAAAGGTATTAACCTAAAAGGTCCATTGAAATACCGGGATTTTGAAATTCTTAAAGGCAATGCTAATTCCATGTCTATGTTTGATTCTGAGAGATTTGATCTGGTACTTTGTAATGCACTCCTGGAGCATGACAAGTATTTCTGGAAAACAATGCAAGAGATTAAGAGAGTTACTAAAAAGGGAGGTACAATTATAATCGGAACACCTGGTTTCAATTATTATAGTGCTGAGAAAATTAAAACAAAACTCAGAAAGTTACCAATATTTAAATCGCTCAGTAAAAGCCAATATTTTGATTTTCTTTTTTTCTCAACGCTGACATTTGAAATTCATAATGCTCCCGGAGATTATTACCGCTTCAGTCCTCAGGCATTTAAAGAAGTATTGTTTGCAGATCTTGAAAATGTTGAAATCTTCTCTGTGATGATACCCCCAAGGATCATTGGAATCGGAAGAAAGGCAATGAATTAAAATTACTTCATCAGGGACTTTCTCTAATTCGTGCTACAAGAAAACTCTGAACTAATAGTTTATCAACAATTTACTGTTGATGACTTTTTATGAAACTTTTTTCATTAAAAGGGTACAAGAAATGTATTTTGCTTAATTTTAGCTTGTTAAATCAACAACATGCACTTCATCCGTGTTTATTGTTTGCAACATTCACAACTATGCGAAAAAGATTCGAATAACAGCTTTCCATGGGACAAATACCCATTCGTGAAGCAGTCATAAACCAGAAAAGCCGCGATAGCTATGTTCAGGTAATGCGTGGTATTAAAGAAATATTTATTACGACTGAATATAACGAACACATATTCAGTATATTAGAGGATAAAATCATGAAAGGCATAACAACCACTGGTCACCCGGGAATGGATTTATGGCAAATATTTGTCATGACCCAGATGCGCCTGGCCTTAAATTTAAGTTACGATCGCTTACATTCAATGGCCAGCTATGATAGCTTTCTTCGTCAGATCATGGGAGTTGAAACCGGGTTTGGATTTGAAAAGCAGCAATTTGAATATCAGCAAATAATTGACAATGTTACTTTGCTTGATGAGCAAACGCTCAGACAGATCAACGATGTGATTGTTGAAATGGGTCATAATGTGTTTAAAAAAAAGAAACGGAGCCATTACGTTTAAAGACCGATAGTTTTGTGGTAGAGAGAGCAACCTTCACTTTCCTACCGACTATAATTTTTTGTGGGATTGTATGCGTAAGTGTCTATATCATCACTTATTTTATAAATACATATCCAGGCATAAAAGGTTGGCACAAGTTGAAGAATTGGCAAAGAGCACTCAAGAACATGATGTGAAGCGTTGGAAGAATAAGCGCATCAGGCGGAGCCAACAAACTGCAGCGTTTGAAGCAGACAGTGATGGATCATCTGAAAAAATCACGCCTGTTGAAAACAAAACTCATCCAAGCCATGGCCAGTTTGCCCATTGCCGATGAAAAAGATTTGGTTCAGATTATGAGCCTTGAACGGTTTCTGGCTTTAATGAACAAGCACATTGATTTATTGGAACGCAGGATCATAAAAGGTGAAACCATCCCACAAAACGAAAAAATATTCAGTATTTTTGAGACATACACAGAGATGATCAAAAAAGGCAAGCAGCATCCTAATGTTGAGTTAGGGAAAACATTTGCTATTACCAGCGATCAGTTTCATCTGATTGTTGACTTTCAAGTCATTGAGCATCAATCAAATTCTCAAACTGTTATATCCATTGCAGGACGCGTTCTGGCAAAGCACAAAGTTGAAAGCAGGAGTTTTGACCGGGGATATTACAATAAAGATAACAAATCATTATTAAGCCCATATGTTCCCAGCCTAATAATGCAAAAAAAGGCAAACTGAATAAGGCTGAAAAACAAGAAGAAAACGAGCGTAGATTTCTCAAAGCAAAGAACCAACACAGCGCTGTTGAATCCAACATCAATGAACTCGAACATCGTGGCCTGAACCATTGTCCTGATCGTGGCTACCACCATTTTCGCCGCTATGCTGCTTTAAGTGTATGTGCCTATAACATCCGCCGCATCGGTTCCCGCATACTTGAGCAGGAACGGGAATTTTTCAAGCGAGAGCAAGCCGCTCAAAAGCGAGCCTAAAAAGCAAAAAATCAACTTTTTAGTGGTACTTATGGAATACATATGCCCGATTGTGTTCAAATTCAATGCTTTGGGTGTAAAAGGCAAGCTTTGCCAAAGCATTTTTGACAAAGTGAGGTACAAAATGCTCTCAGCAATGATTCTCATCACAGAATTTCTCCGAACCAATGGACCTGCTCCAGAAAAATGGGGTTTTTCTTGCTGACACTATATAGACTCTGTATCCCTGGTCAGCTAATCGGCGGGCAAATTTTCCCAACGATCAATAATCTGTATTTCATCGAGAAAAAAAAGTGGTTTGCAGTTAAACATTTCTTCATAGCATAGCTTGATCCGATCAAGATTGCTGCATGCAAAAGAGGCAATACGATCGTCCTCGAAGTTGAAGTAAAGAATTTCATCTTTTAAATGTATCCCTCCGACCAACCCATCTTGTCCGCCTGGATTGCCTGCGATAGTTTTGCGGCAAAAAGATTATGGACATAGAACATCAAGACACAACAAACC
>CAYQRU010000084.1:0-17225 GCA_964419945.1 uncultured Bacteroidales bacterium
ATTGCCGGTAGTTGTATTACCATGGCTTGGGATGAAAGATAAAAAATACCTTCATCCTTCGAAATTGCCGGTGATCAAAAAATCGGTACTTCGTGAATGGGTTGATGCTATTCTTTTTGCCGTAATCGCGGCCACTATCATTCGCATGTTTTGGTTTGAAGCCTACACCATCCCTACCTCATCCATGGAAAAATCACTGCTTGTTGGCGATTTTCTGTTTGTTTCGAAGATCAGTTACGGGCCGAAAATTCCAAATACTCCGATTGCTTTTCCTTTTGTGCACCATACCATGCCTCTTTCCAAAACCAGAAAATCCTATCTGGAGTGGATCAAACTTCCTTATTACCGCTTTCCGGGTTTATCAGAAGTAAAACATGGCGATGCGGTTGTATTTAATTATCCGGATGGCGATACGGTGGCACTGAAAGTTCAGAACCAAAGCTACTATGCACTGATCAGGGATTATGGACGACAACGTGTTTGGAACGACAAACTAAACTTTGGCGATGTCATTGCCCGACCTGTTGACAAACGCGAGAATTATATTAAACGATGTGTTGCTCTTCCCGGCGACACGCTGCAAATCATCAACCAGGAAGTGCATATTAATGGTGAAAAAAAAGAACTTCCGGCATTGTCACAATCGAAATATTATGTCAGAACCAATGGCGCAAGATTGAGCAACCGTTTACTCAGCCGGCTTGATATTACTGAAGATGTGATGATGTCAGGTCCGGGCGATTATCATCTTACCCTTACAGAATCTGCTGCCAGTGAATTGGCAGGTAACAATGAAGTGCTGGAAGTGAAAAAAGTCGTTTACCCCGAAGGGCATCGCCAGGAATTTATTTTCCCGTTCAATGAGCGTTACCCATGGAACCTTGATAATTTTGGACCTCTGTATATACCGAAAGCCGGCGACAGCGTGAGGATTACGACTGACAACCTGTGCCTTTATGAAAGGATCATCACAGCGTATGAGCTCAACACGCTGGAAGTCATAAATAACCGTATCTTCATCAATGGCCATGAAACGGAATATTATACCTTTAAGCTTGATTATTACTGGCTGATGGGGGACAACAGGCACAATTCTGCTGATTCAAGGTTCTGGGGTTTTGTCCCTAACGATCATATTGTTGGCAAAGCTGTTTTCGTCTGGTTGTCGCTTGATTCCAATAAAGCTCTTTTCGACGGTAAAATCAGATGGAACAAGATGTTCAGGATAGTGAAATAGGTTCGCAAAACCCTGCACTATGCTGTTGCAAAGCCAGATTACAGGTATGCATTCAGTACCTGTCCGGCCAGATAATCGCGAAACTCTGTGGTGAGCCTGGATACGATGTTCCCCATCAGGCACTTATCGAAAGGACATACCGGATTATTCATCGCGCATTTTGTGATCTCTATTTTTCCTTCAATGGTTTCGTAAATATCGAGCAAGGTAATATCCTCTGGATTTTTCCTCATCAGAAACCCTCCTCCCGGCCCCCGGTTAGAAGTCAAAAAACCATCTTTGACAAGCCGTTGTAATATTTTCGCCACATGGTGTTTTGACGACCCTGTTGCTTCAGAGATCTTATTAACATTGAGCATTCCTGCGTTGCGGGCAATTAACACAAGGCTGTGAATTGCAATGGATGCAGCTTCTGACAGGGCTATGATGCGTGACATAATGGAAATAAAGGTATTTGAATGCGCAAATATCGGAATTATTGGAAATAACATCCATTTACCATTCATTAATTTCAAAATGCCTGAATTTTTACGGACTAATCAGGAACAAGAGAAGTGAAGAGAACCGACAAAATCATAAACCTTTGAAAGTAAACATGATAAGCAAAGCATAAATTACAGTAATTTTGCCACATGGAAAGAAATAATTTCGCCGGGGATTTAGTTCACCCTGTTTTTCGAATCGTTGCCGAAGCCGCCGCAGAGCTGAGTAAACCCGCTTTTGTGATCGGGGGTTTTGTACGCGACCTGATCATGCAACGCCCATGCACCGATATTGATATTGTTGTTGCCGGAAACGGAATAGAATTGGCTCAAAGGGTGGCTGAAAAGATGGGCATGGGACATGAAGTAGCCGTGTTTAAGAACTTCGGAACTGCCATGCTGCATTACAGGAATTACCAAATAGAATTTGTGGGAGCACGCAGGGAATCTTACAGTCATTCTTCCCGTAAACCCGTCGTTGAGCCCGGAACTTTACAGGACGACCAACACCGCCGGGATTTTACCATTAACGCCATGGCGCTGAGTCTTCAGGCAGAAGACTATGGTCGTCTGGTTGATCCATTCGGAGGTATTGACGATATCAAAAATCAAACTTTGCGCACACCATTGCATCCTGATGCCACTTTCTCGGACGATCCCCTGCGAATGCTTCGAGGTATCAGATTTGCCACCCAACTGGATTTTGAGATCGAACAGGAAACATGGCTTTCAATCATACGAAACAGCGAACGTATTCGTATTGTGTCCGGAGAAAGAATTACCGAAGAACTCAATAAAATTATACTGGCCAAAATCCCTTCCCGGGGATTCAGACTTCTTGACAGCAGCGGCCTCCTCGATCTGATATTTCCCCAGTTACTTACATTGAAAGGCGCTGAATTTTGGGAAGGGATAGGACATAAGGACAACTTTTACCATACCTTGCAGGTGCTTGACAACCTTGCTGAAAAAAGCGATAACCTCTGGCTGCGCTGGGCAGCACTGTTACATGACATAGGGAAACCTGCCACCAAACGATTCACGCCGGAAACCGGATGGACTTTCCACGGGCACGATCATCTGGGCTCCAAAATGGTACCCCGCATTTTTTTAAGTCTTCGTCTGCCTCTGAACGAAAAAATGAAATTTGTTCAGAAAATGGTGTTACTGCACCTCAGACCCATCGCCCTCTCTGAAGAACAGGTTACCGACTCTGCCATTAGGCGTTTATTGTTCGATGCAGGAGACGACATCGACGATCTTATGCTACTAAGCGAAGCCGATATTACTTCAAAAAATCCCATTAAAGTCAGACGATTTCTGAATAACTTCTCGGTGGTTCGTAAAAAATTGAAGGAGGTTGAAGAAAGTGACAGGTTAAGGAACTGGCAACCACCCATTTCCGGTGAAATTATCATGGAAACTTTCGGACTGTCTCCGTGTCGCGAAGTCGGCATCATCAAAACTGCAATCCGTGAAGCTATTCTCGACGGTATCATTGGAAATAATTATGATGAAGCTTTCAGCATGATGATCTGTGAAGGTAAAAGAATGGGGCTTACACAGGTGAAATAATGTTTATCTTTGCAGGCGTTTTAAACTTATTCAACATGCACGCTTACCGCTTCAGAATTCTGGTTGAAGACCAGGATGATTTTGTAAGAGATATTGACGTCCTTGCCAACCAGACGTTCCAGGATTTTCACCAGGCTTTCATTTCCATGTTCAATTTAAAAAATGATGAATTGGCATCCTTTTATATTTGCGATAACCGGTGGAGAAGGATGAAGGAACTGACACTGATTGACATGAGCCATGACGAAGAGCCTGAAGACAGTGATGAAGACGATCCAAAAAATATCAAAAAGCGACTTCCGGTATTTGTTATGCAGGATGTGAAGGTGAAAGACATGATTGACGACCCGCATCAGAGGTTGATTTATGAATATGATTTTCTGAATCCTGTAATCTTCTTTATTGAACTGATAAAAATCGTCCCGGCTATCCAGGAACAAACATACCCTTTTACTGTACGCTCAACTGGTGAATTTGTAAGAACTCCGCTTCGGAGAACATATACTATGGAAGACCTGAACGAAGATCTACTGACAACCGAAGATGATCTGCTGGATGACACATTTGAAGTGGATAACGACGTTACCATGGGAGAAGAAAATGAGTGGTAATTAAGTTGATGTAGAGTTCGAAATTCCCAGTCAGGAGTTTAGGACTAATCCCGGGACTTTACAACTGGTATTTGGGAGTTAGGGAAAGTATTTAGTTCGGTGTTTGGATTTTTTTTGAAATGAAAGTAAACATCCTTAGATCAAAAACTTATCTCTGGCACCCCATCATTGCATCTATCCATCTCCCCATCTCCCCATCTCCCCAATAAATCCCTGGCAGTTATCATATCTATATTAGTAAACTATTAACCTGATATTCAAATTAATTCCTTGTCAGAATCAAAATTGCTTATCGTTATCGCAGGCCCTACGGCAGTTGGAAAAACCTCTCTTGGTATTAAACTGGCTGAACAATTACATACTGAGATCATTTCGTGTGATTCCCGACAATTTTACAAAGAAACGCAAATTGGTACCGCAATGCCATCAGTGGTGGAATTGGCTGCCATTCCCCACCATTTCATTGGATTTCTATCAGTAACAGAGCCTTATGATGTTTCCCGTTTCGAAGCAGATGCCCTGAAATGCCTCGATCACTTATTTAGTCAACATCAGGCTGTAATCCTAACCGGTGGCAGCGGACTTTATATTGATGCTGTTTGCCTCGGATTCGATGAACTACCTGACCGTGACCCTGTTGTAAGAAGTAATATTCTGGACATGTACCGTAAACAGGGTCTTGCTGCGTTGCAGGAACAGGTCAGGCAGCTTGATCCTGATTACTATGCGAAGGTGGACCGCAATAATCCCAATCGCTTGCTGCGAGCCATTGAAGTGTGCACTATAACCGGCAAACCATATTCCACACTTCGAAAAGGAAAGGTTCAGACAAGGCCTTTTAAGGTGCTGAAAATTGGTCTGTACCGAGAGAAGCAGGAACTTTTTGAACGAATTGCCACCAGAACCGAAGCAATGATTGCCACCGGGCTGGTGGATGAAGCCAGGAAACTTCTCCCCTACCGCCATCTGAATGCCTTAAATACAGTGGGTTATAAAGAAATATTTAAATTTCTTGACGGAAACATTACATTGGCGCAAGCTATAGAGAATATCAAAACAAATACGCGTCGGTACGCCAAACGTCAGATTACATGGTTCAAGAAAGATCCTGGTTATCATTGGTTTCATCCTGACCAGATAGACGAAATTTATAAACTCACTTGTAAAAACCTTTAATCTTGCCGATCGTTTCGGGCAGGCGGATATACAGTGTAACCTTATCATTCTGAACTGCGTCATACCGGACAAACAATTCACAAACATCCATCATTTATGAAAATCAACAACACTTTCATCTTTTGGGGTATATTTCTTTTAAGCAGCCTGCTCTTCTTAAGCAGTTGCGATGATTTCATTGTTGGTAATGGCAACATTGTTGAAGAAACCCGCGAGGTAAAACCTTTTAAAGCCATAGATATTTCAGGCGTTTTTAAAGTTTTCCTTACCCAGGGAGATGAAGAAAGCCTGGTAATAGAAGCCGATGACAACCTGATGCAATATATCGAGAGTTATGTAAGCGGTGGTACTTTATACCTTGGTACTAAAGGCTTTGGTATTCGTAGTGCAACCATCAGAGCTTATATCACCATGAAGGAACTCAGAGAAATAGAGGCCAGCGGAGCCGTGACCATCACCGGAGAAACACCTTTCGATTTCAGCCGTCTGACCATACAGGTAAGCGGAGCTGCCAATATTGACATGGAAATGTATGGAGAGAAACTGGAATTAAATGTCAGTGGTGCCGGCAAAGGTTATCTTAAAGGAGAAGTTGACCGGGTGTTCATTGATCTTTCGGGTGCTTCGAAGCTGGATGCCGAACAACTGTACGCTAACACTATGGCAATTGAGATCAGTGGAGCAGGTTCAGCAAATGTTAATGTAGAGGAAGAACTCGATGCAAGTATTTCAGGTGCTGGACATGTTCGCTACGCAGGAAATCCGAATGTGCGCAGCAACGTTTCCGGGGCGGGTAAAGTGAGCAAGATGAAGTAGTTTTCCATTCCTTATCTCAACCTTATTTCCTCACCACCACATATTCCCCGTTATCATAAAGCCTGATCATTGTGGAGGGCTTGGTCTGGTGGAGCCGGTTCTGATAAAGGTTCACCACATAATCAACCTTTCCGGTGATTTCTTTTGAGATTTCCTTGAATGTAAGCGCAGTAGGTTCACGGCTGATATTGGCGCTGGTAGAAACAACAGGTTTTCCGAATGATCGGATAAGCGCCTTGCAGAAGGGTTCGTTTACAATTCTGATGGCTACGGTTTTATCCATTGCAATGACATTTTTTGCCAGGTTTTTTGCGTTCGAATAGATGATGGTAAGTGGTGTTTCAACTGAGCGAAGCAGGTCGCTTGTGATTTCCGGGATTTTTGCCACGTACATGGGGAGTTTTTCTATGTCATCAAGCAATATGATCAGGCTTTTACTTTCCATACGTTGTTTTATCTTATACACTTTCTCCACTGCCCTTACACTGGTGGCATCGCAACCTATACCCCATACAGTATCAGTAGGATAAAGTAATGTTCCACCTGCACGCAGTACCTCAAGCGATCGTTGAACTTCCTGGTTAAAATTATCGGGCAGTAATACAGTTTCCATATTTTATTATGCTTACTAAATTTGTATGGTACTCAAAAGTTGTCTTGTTTGTATACTCGTTGCACATCTAAAATGTTGTTCCGGGCAGGACATCTTACCGTGTAACCCACATGGTCGGCACGGAAGATCGTCGTTTGTTTCAGCAATAAAGGATTTATCTGAAAGAGGTCCGAAACCAAAATAAGGGACTGTTGAGCAAAAAACTGCTGTTACCGGTGCGTTTACTGCCGAAGCCAGATGCATAGGCGCAGAATCATTTACATAATTCATCATTGCCCTCTCCATCAATGCGGCTGACTGTAGGAAAGTAAGCTCTCCGGCAAGGTTCAGAGTGTATGCCTTACCTGATTCCTGAATAATTTCATCACATAATGAACGGTCGGCTTTTCCTCCCAGAAGATAAATACTGAAATCATCCTCAAAAGCCCTGATCAGTTCCACCCACTGATTTTTCGGAAGCTGCTTGGTAAACCAGAGCGAAGCCGGGGAAATGGTAATGAATTTTTTACTCATCAAAGTATGTACGGCGAGAACATCGCTTTCTGCAGGGTAGAGCTTTGGTTTGACCTGACCTGGTCCGGTCAATTCACGGATCAGAATCAGGTTGCGTTCCACTTCATGAAAAGGATTGGCCCTTGTACCAATGATGTGCTTCACCTGATACGTAAACGCCCATGACATTGGATTCTTGTCAAAACCGGCAACGGCCCCGGCTCCGGAAAAAAAAGCGATCAATCCACTGGTAAAGAAACGATGTATATTTACCACCAGGTCGTATCGGCGCTTTCTCACCAGATTCAGGATCTTTATATAATTGCTGTATTTACGCTGGCTTTTATCCCATACAAGCACCTCATTTAGAAATGGATGGCCTTCAAACAGACTTTGAATGCCATTCTTTAGCAGGAAATCAATCCGTGCTCCGGGAAAATACAGGTGCAACTGTTCAATCACAGGCGTAGCAAGAATTACATCGCCTATTGAAGCCGTTTGTATGACAAGTATCTTTTCGAACCTGCTGCTTGTTTGATGACAGGCAAAAGTAACATTTCTATTCACAATGCGATCGTTGCAGGTTGAAAAAATTCCGGGTCTTAGCCTCTGAATCTATCTCTTTTAATGAATTCGCTACCTTTGCGCTCTACTTTATTCTTATGCGAAACCCGCCTTTTTACGTGTACATGCTGGCAGTAATCTCCATGATTTTCTGGGGCATGTCGTTTATTTGGTCAACAATGGTTTTTGAATATTACAATCCCATTGCCACCGTATTTCTCCGCCTTGTGCTATCAAGCATAATACTGTGGATCATAACAAAGTTTTTCATCAGACGGGAAAAAATTCGCCGGGAGCATCACAGGATGTTTCTGCTTTCCTCGTTGCTGAATCCTTTTTTGTATTTCCTGGGCGAGAATTTCGGCCTTAAGCTCACTTCCCCCACAATCAGTGCGGTAATCATTGCCACTATTCCGCTTTTTACACCCATCGCCGGAATGTTATTGCTTCACGAAAAATTCAGCAGGATGAATTTTGTGGGCATGTTTGTTTCGTTTGCAGGTATCCTGATCATGCTGCTGAAACCCGATATGAGCATGACAGCTTCTCCCACAGGCGTTGCCCTCCTTCTGTTTGCGATTGTTACAGCGGTGAGTTATTCAGTGGTTTTGAAACGTTTGACCACGCATTATTCTGCTCTTACCATCATTTCAACACAGAATTTTATTGGTGCATTGTATTTTCTTCCCTTATTCCTGATCTTTGATTTCAGAGATTTTATCCGGGTGATTCCCGATCAGCGCCTGATCTCCTCAATGCTGCTGCTTGCTTTTTTTGCTTCTACACTGGCCTATGTTTTTTATACCATCGCAACAAAACATCTTGGAATCAGCCGGGCGAATATCTTCTCGAACCTGATCCCCGTGTTTACAGCCATTGCTTCTTACCTGATGCTTAATGAAAATTTTGATCTGCGCAAACTTTTCGGTATAGCTATGGTGCTGACAGGTGTTGTGCTTTCTCAGTACAGGAACGATTCGGGCGTAACAGGTATTTACCGATTTATCATGATCAACCTGAGGAAAATACCATGACCTAAACGTCTCTTACGAATAGCTATGTAATTTGATACGAATATCACGGGTTGTATGTCTGCGAAGTTGAATAGTATAAGCGAAGCAAAATTTATCAGGACGGTTGCCGTTTTGATGCGCCTCGTCCGCTGGCCAAACCTGCTCATCATCATCCTTACGCAAGCATTGCTGCAATTTTCTGTCATCATACCCCTGGCAGATGTTTCTGAGTCAGCATATCATTTTTCATTCCAGAATTATATTCTGCTTTCCCTTGCAACGGTGCTCATTGCTGCTTCAGGTTATATCATCAACGATTATTTTGATGTGGAAATTGACCGGATCAATAAACCTGAACAAATAATCATCGGTAAAAATATTAACAGGAAACAAAGTCTTTGGATTTACCGGATTCTGAATATTGCCGGTATTACTGCGGGCATCCTTCTGGCATACAGGGTAGAGGCTCTGAATCTTGGTCTCATATTCCCGTTGGCGGCTGGCTTACTCTGGATGTATTCAGCACAATACAAACGCAGGTTCCTGGTGGGAAACCTGGTGGTGGCAGCGTTGTCAGCTTTGCCGGTATTACTGGTCTGGCTGTTTGATTACTTTGCAGTAAAATCCCGGAGTATCAATTCTCTTCCGCTTACCTCAATAATACACTTCACCGTATGGTTTTACACCGGTTTTGCCTTCCTGCTCACACTGGTTCGTGAAATGATAAAGGATATTCAAGACATGCACGGAGACAATACTGCCGGTTGTCAGACCCTGCCACTGGTATTGGGTGTAAGAAATACCAAAAAAATAATCCAGGTTTCAACTGCCCTAACAATGGTCCTGCTGGCCTTTGGTCAATATCTGTCATTAAGGAAAGAACTTGAAATAATTTTCTGGTATTATCTGATTACTGTCCAGGTTTTACTTGGTTATCTTTGGGTGAACATTCGGAAATCATCAACCTCCGCAGATTACCGGTTTGCAGGAAATCTTGCCAAAATCATTATGCTGGCCGGAATACTTGGTATGCAGCTTTTTATGTTGGAACTGCGGAATTGAACTGGTTAACTTTCATTGTAGATTAAATAATAGGCATATAAGCAGTAATAAATCACCTGGGTGAAGCATGAAATGGTTTATTTTTGCATTCTGTCTTAACCGGCTGGATTGCAAAAGATGAATCCCGGTGGAAAGAATGATGAAACAGATTGACATTTCCAAATTGAAGGCGCAAATTATAAATCATTTATTATTAGCCATGTGAAAACTATATATCTGCATTGGCACATGAAGATAATTGCTTTCATTATTATCGGAGTTAGCTCAATGACAATGCTTGATTTTTGGGCAAGATGCAATATATAATATTGATAAACAATTACTTATGTATATACAAAAGCTCAACAGGTTCCGCTTCATTCTTGGATCGAAATCGCCGCGTCGCCAGTTTCTTCTTCGTGAACTAGGCTTAAAGGTACGGGTACTTACCCGAAAAATTGAAGAAGATTATCCACCTGAACTGCAAAGGGAAGAAATTCCGGTGTATCTATGCGAACACAAATCACAGGCTTTTGATGATGTTCTATCAGATGACCGTACCATTCTTATTACAGCCGACACCATCGTATGGATTGATGGAAAAAATATAGGCAAGCCACAAAATGCGCAAGAAGCTAAACAAATCCTCAGGCTTTTATCTGGCAAAAAACACGAAGTTATTACCGGTGTATGCTTTCGTTCAAAACATAAATCACACACATTTCATGTATGCAGCGAAGTGTCTTTCAACCCGTTACGCGATGCCGAAATGGATTATTACGTTAAACATTTTAAACCTTTTGACAAAGCTGGAGCTTACGGCATCCAGGAATGGATTGGTTATGTCGGGATTGAAAAAATCAATGGTTCGTTTTATAATGTAATGGGATTGCCCGTGCAACGGGTGTACAATGAGTTGCTGAAATTCTGTGAGATCGTCTGATCGGAGCTGTTTTTACGAATAAGACTTTCACATCGTGGTCTACCAAACCATCTTCAGATTGCACTGTTTTTTGTATTCGTACCGGAACCTATGAGATTCTGTTATTCAACCCCTCCAAAAAATTGTTTCAGAACGGACTTATTGTGCTCGTTCAAAATGCTTTTTCCTTCAGGTCTGTAAAGCATATCAAGTAAATCCTGATGGCGCTCAGTCACACGTCCGCGAATCATTTTCATCGTGCTGTTCAAAAGTTGGTTCTCAGTGGTAAAACCTTCGCTGAGAATAGCAAAGGAAACAGGCAGCCAGCGTTCCGGAAATTCTCCTTCATACTTTCCGCCTTTGCGGTATTGATTGATATCGTAATTGATAGCTTTGATCATAGCTATGCGCCCTTCTTCAGAATGAACATCCAGCTGTTTGTGTTTCAACCAGTTGCGCAAAGCTTCTTTACGTGGATAAATAAGTGCCACGGTATAAGGATTCTGATTGTTATGCAACATCATCTGCTCTATATAGAGAGTGTGATTCACCATGCTCTCCTCTATGCCTTCCGGGCTGAATTTTTCTCCATCGTTTCCGATAAGCAGGCTTTTATACCGGCCCAGTACATAAAGAAAACCATCCTTATCCATATAACCCAGATCTCCTGTATGCAGCCACCCGTTTCGCAGTGCCTGTGCCGTTGCTTTTTCATTTTTCCAGTAACCGGCCATGATATTTTCTCCCTTAACCACAATTTCGCCTTTTTCTCCAGTTGGCAGTGCATTGCCATCATCATCGCAGATTTTAAGTTCCAGGTTCTGAACCAGGAATCCCGACGATCCCAGCTTATGCCTGTGCAGAGCATTGGAAGAAATGATGGGTGAAGATTCAGACAAGCCATAACCCTGAAGCATGGGCATTCCAATAGCGTAAAAGAAACGTTGTAATTCAATATCGAGCAGTGCGCCTCCCCCGATGAAAAATTTGAGTTTGCCACCGAATCCCTCCCGGATTTTCTTAAAAATGATCTTGTCGAAAAACCAATACAGCGGTTTAAGAAAGAACCTTAATTCAGCGCCCCGGTTGTAACCTTCCTGATTATAAGTGTATGCAATTTTTAAGGCAAACCGGAACAGCCCATTGATTAGCTTTCCTTTGTCCCGGATACTTTTTTCGATGTTATTCCTGAAATTCTTTGCAAGTACCGGCACACTCATCAGCAGGTCGGGCTGTATCTCGCGAATATTCAATGGTATATTCTTCAGCGTTTCCATCGCTGTTTTACCGATCTTCAAAGAGGCAAAGCTGGCACCGTTCTTAATAAAGCTGTAAATCCCTGCGGTATGTCCGAATGAGTGATCCCAGGGCAAAATCAACAGGGTGCGGTAATGTACAGGGATTTGCATCAATGTATCGGCTTGCTCCACATTCGCCGTATAATTCCGATGGGTGAGCATGATGCCCTTGGGATCGGCAGTGGTACCGGAAGTATAACTGATATTGGCCAGGTCGTTTTCATTCACTGATTTCCATGTTTCCTCCAACTTATGAGGATTCTTTTCGAGCCATGCATCCCCAAGCCTCAGCACATTTTCAACATGAATTTCTTTTTCCGTCATATCGGATATGGAATCCAGGAGGATAACTTTTTCAATTTCTTTTAACTCTTTAAGAATCTCCAGCACTTTTGAACGCTGTTGACCCGAAGCAATAACCATGCGGCATCCGGAATGTGCCAACCGGAATCTGATCTCTGAAATTTCATCCAGTTTAACTGACAGCGGCACACATACAGCCTTACAGTACAGCACTCCAAGTTCACTCATGACCCAGTAGTTTCTTCCCTCCGATAGTAAGGCGATGCGGTCGCCGGCATTGATTTGCATGCTTAATAATCCACCCGCGAACCGGTGAACGAGCATGCGCATTTGACCATAGGTAAGACCCTGGTAAGGGCCGTCTTTCTTTTCCCACATCATCACGTTATCCTTGTAACGTTCAGAATAGTGCTCAAAAAATGCAGGTATTGTTCTCATAGTTTTTTTGTTTGGTTCTCCTGACGCAAACTTATGACAATTTTCAACAATGCAGATAAATTTTACCACAAACAGTAAAAAAACGTCAGACACAGATGATCATACTTTTCAATTTACAATGCTTGAGTACAACACCCGCAAACCCGTATTTTATTTACTTTTGCCCCCTGACAAAAAAATGCATACAGATGAAATTCAATAAATTAATAAAATCTTTACTGGGCAATTTCCTGCAAGGTCTGCTGTATATTGCACCACTGTTCATTACAGGTTATGCAATCTACATCAGTTTTATCTTTGTGGATGGCCTTCTGAACCAATATATCCGCGACTATTTGAAGTTTCACATTCCCGGTCTTGGTTTGATTACTATCCTTTTCCTGATCACACTGACCGGTTTTCTGGGACGCACTATTTTTTTCAAACCATTCATGGGATACCTGGATAAAACAGCCACAAAAGTACCATTTATCAAAATTATTTACACTTCCATCAAGGATCTGCTTTCAGCCTTTGTAGGGCAAAAAAGAAAATTCACTGAACCGGTACTGGTGAAAATAAATAAAGACAGCGATCTTGAAAAAATTGGTTTTGTTACTCAGCGCGATTTGAGCTCTCTTGGTATTGGCAATGACAGGGTTGCTGTATATCTGCCTCATTCCTATAATTTCAGCGGTAACCTTTTCATCGTTTCTGCTGAAAATGTGAGACCTTTGGCAGCCCCAGCCGCGGAAGTCATGAAATTTATCGTCTCGGCAGGCGTTCTCGAAATTGAAGGAGAAACAAATTATGATCAGGATTCATCCAGGAAATAATTTCCCAAACACGTGCAAAACTATAATAATCAAGATTTCTTATTACCGGCCTTTGGGACGGGGAAAAAACCAAGTTTGGGGAATCATGGGCTTAAATCCCTTATCAGAAATTATATGAATAAATCAGGCTAAATCAAATCTCCATATCATCCTTTAATTTTACAATCTAATGACAAATAAACGCCCTTCTATCCTTGTTACAAACGACGATGGGATCACCGCACCGGGTATTCGTAAGCTGACTGAGATTATGCACCGCCTTGGCGTTGTAACTGTTGTGGCACCCGATAAACCGCAATCAGGGATGGGACATGCTGTTACCGTTACTTCTCCGCTTATGCTCCATCAAATCCATAACGAAAACCGCCATCTTGAATATGCATGTACCGGAACATCCGTTGATTGTGTAAAAATGGGGATTAAAGTAGTGCTTGGCCGCAAACCCGACCTGGTTGTTTCGGGCATCAATCACGGAAGCAATGCTTCAGTCAACATACTTTATTCGGGAACCATGGCGGCCGCCCTTGATGCAGCCATCGAAGACATTCCTGCCATTGGCTTTTCCCTGGACAATTATTCATTGCATGCCAACTTCAACGGTTTCGAGAAATATATTGAAATCATCGCCAGTCAGGTGTTAAAAAACGGCCTGCCCCCGGCTACCTGTCTGAATGTAAACATACCTGCCGTAAATAGCTCAGCAATTAAAGGAATCCGGGTCGTCAGGCAGGGAAAGGGTTACTGGATGGAAAATTTTGAAAAACGAACCGACCCCCATAATCGTAATTATTACTGGCTTAGCGGCCATTTCAAAGATGCGGACGAAGCAGTTGATACCGATACCTGGGCATTAAAGAATAATTACATAGCCATAGTTCCGGTACACGTTGACCTGACTTCTCATCAGGCAATTGAAAAACTTGCAACCTGGGAATTTCAGCACGAACCGGATAAAATAAATTGATTCATGGTGAAGCGCGATGGAAAAGATCAGATATTTCCTGCAGAAAGATAACTATGTATTCGGAGCAGCGCTTGCTTTAACTATCACAATTGTGGTTTTTGCAGCACTGTTTGTGCTTGCCACCCTGTTTCCCGAAACATTCACCAACAGGTTCTTACGCACCCAGGTACTGGCTTTGATCAGTATTTTTGTGAACCTTCTGCCATTTCGCATTTATATGTCCACGCTTAAGTTCGATAAAACCGGGCGTGGTATACTGGCAGCTATGTTCATCCTTACCATTCTGTATTTTCTTTTCATGCACGAATCCTTAACCATTACTCATTAATCCTTTTCCAATCCGATACGGCCTCATGAAATATTATCTTATAGCCGGTGAAGCATCAGGAGATCTGCATGGATCAAACCTCATCCGAGAGCTTAAGAAACTCGACGGAAATGCTATTTTCAGGGCCTGGGGCGGAGACCGAATGCAGGAACAAGGCGTCGAACTGGTAGTACACCACAAACACATGGCATTCATGGGTTTCGCTGAAGTAATTGCCAACATACGAACCATCAGCAACCTGCTTGAAAAATGCAAAAGAGATATCCGGGAATTCCACCCCGATGTAGTCATTCTGATTGACTATCCGGGATTTAATCTTCGCATTGCTGAATACACAAAGAAACTGGGGATCAAAGTTTTCTATTATATTTCGCCCCAAATCTGGGCATGGAAGCGTTCGCGCGTCTTCAAAATCAGGAAATGGGTAGATCGTATGTTTGTGATCCTACCCTTTGAGAAGGAGTTCTATCATCGCTACGATATTGATGTTGACTTCCAGGGGCACCCCCTGCCCGATGCAATAGCAAATTTCAGACAAGAATCGCACCCCTCACCAGAACTAATATCCGGCGAAAAACCTGTGATTGCCCTGCTTCCTGGAAGCCGGAAACAGGAAGTGACAAAAATACTTTCTGTAATGATGGAAGTAATCCATTTTTTTCCCAGATATCAGTTTGTAGTTGCATGCAGCCCATCCCTTCCTGAATCCCTTTACCGGAAAATTATCAGGGGTGGTGAAGCCATCCTTGTTTTCGACCAAACATATGCCTTACTGAATATTGCTACTGCTGCACTGGTCACCTCCGGTACAGCTACACTTGAAACAGCATTGTTTAAGGTTCCGCAGGTGGTTTGCTACAAAGGGAGCCACATTTCGTATGAGATAGCCCGTAAGCTTGTGCACGTGAAATATATTTCGCTGGTTAACCTCATCATGGATCGTCCTGTTGTTAAAGAACTTATCCAGCAACAACTCAACAGCCGGAACCTGCAATCCGAACTCGACAAGATACTAAATAACCAGAATGTACTTACGCAAATGAAAAACAGCTACCATGAACTGGAAAATAGACTGGGAGGGACAGGGGCATCGGCCAGGATAGCAAACCTTATGATCAGATATTTGAAAGATTAATGCACTTCTACTTTTTCGGCAATCCTGAAAAAGCTTTACAATACTCTGTTTTATCCGGCGAAATGTTATTTCGCTAATTTCCTTAGATTTGCCAATTATTAAAACACCTGAGAAATGGTAAAAAAACATTTTATTGACCCCGAACTCGTTAAGAAAGATCCCTGGCTGGAACCCGTAGCAGAAGGCGTTTGGATGCGTTTGGAGCGCTACCGTCAGCGCCTGCGCCAGATTGAAAATGATTTCAACAGCCTGACCAATTTTGCAGGAGGTCATAATTATTTCGGCATTCACTACGATCCTCAGCGGAAAGGCTGGACATACCGCGAATGGGCGCCTGCCGCTTTCGCACTTCATTTCATCGGCGACTTTAACGATTGGGATTACCAGTCGCATCCTATGAAAAAAAATGAATATGGGGTGTGGGAAATTTTTCTTTCAGAAATCATTTATAAAACACGATTTTGTCACGGAGGCAAGGTTAAAGTTCTCGTAGATGGCGTCAACGGACGTTATGAGCGTATTCCGGCATATATTCGAAGAGTGGTGCAGGAAGAAGGATCAAAGAATTTCTCAGGGCAGATATGGCTTCCCGGAAAATTCAACTGGAAAGGTGATAAGTCCCCCCTCTCTGAGACAAGAGATCTTCTTATTTATGAATGCCATCCCGGCATGGCTCAGGAAAAAACCGGTGTCGGAACATGGAATGAGTTCACGGAATTCATTCTGCCACGAATAAAAGCTGCAGGTTATACCGCCATTCAACTCATGGCAGTCATGGAACATCCTTATTATGGCTCTTTCGGTTATCATGTTTCAAACTTCTTTGCTCCATCCTCGCGTTTTGGTACACCAGAGGATTTGAAAAACCTGGTAAAAACTGCTCACAAATTGGGGCTGGCTGTGATCATGGACCTGGTACACAGCCATACGGTAAAAAACTTCCTCGAAGGTATCAATGCTTTTGATGGCACTGATTTTCAGTACAGCCATGGCGGTGAGAGAGGCAATCATCCTCACTGGGATTCAAAACTTTTTGATTATGGAAAAACTGAGGTACTACGTTTTCTTTTGAGCAACATCAAATACTGGATGCAGGAGTTTCATTTCGATGGCTTCCGCTTCGATGGTGTTGGCTCAATGATGTATTTCCATTTTGGAAACAGCAGCACTTTCGATCAGTGGAAATTTTTTACCGATGGGGTTGAATTTGATGCAGTTACTTATCTGCAGCTTGCCAATAAGCTGGTTCATACTATAAAACCGGATGCAATTACTATTGCCGAGGATGTTACCGGCATGCCCGGACTTACACAACCCATTCATGAAGGAGGCATCGGCTATGACTACCGCCTCGGCATGGGAATTCCTGACTTTTGGGTCGAAACACTGCGCAGCAAACGTG
>CAYQRU010000085.1:0-5266 GCA_964419945.1 uncultured Bacteroidales bacterium
AGGCAAGGCTGGTTCCATAAAAATCAACATATCCGGCAGTGAGATAAACATTTGCTCCATCCATAAAATCCCAGTCTCCATATACATAAATCGTTGCACTTCCGGTAGCTGAGGCTGAAGAACCTGATTGCCACCTGATATCGCGATATATATAGAGTCTTGAATCTGTATTGTTCATGGTAAGTGTTCCATACATATCGGCATCATATCCTATATCAAGATCGTATGCACCTATTGTAAGGGTTGCTCCTGAATTTAATGTCAGATTCATGCAGGCGGCATCGGCACTTTGAATATAAGGCTGTCTTGTTGCACCTGTGGGAATGATTACATCAAATGTATTGTTGGGCACTACATTCCCATCCCAGTTACCGGCAGTATTCCAATTGGTGCTGACATCTCCCTGCCATGTTAATTCATCAATTCTTTGATATGCCATGGTATAAGACCCGCCTGCTCCAGCCCAACCCCTCACTTTCACATAGGCATCTCCTGTATAGGTCGCCATCCAGCTAACAATGGAACGATTGCTTTCGCAACCCTGGTCATCGTATGCTACTATTGTGCAATTATTATCTCTAACTTCCAGGTAAGTATCAAAGTTTGCAGTGGCGCCATTGCCACATCCTGTTTTAAAAGTATAGGTACGTCCCTGCTCTACTGAGATGCGATACATTTTGCAGCCGCTGGCCGCAAAAGAGGAAGAATGCGTAGACCAGGAGTTACCCGGAGCAATTGTAAAGTCATAACCGGGGCATGCGATACAATTTATAGTTGCTGTAGAGCGGTAGGCCGCAATTACATGCTTGGTATTGCGAATGGTACGGGCATTATCACCATTGGTTGCATGTCCGGTTGCAACGCCCATATAGTTGATCGAAGGATTTGAAAAATAACCCACCCTGGTTGAGTTAACAGGATTTGAAGGGAAGTATCCTGCTCCGGTATAACTCATTACTGATGAATACCATACATTATCAGTGCCCTGCCATCTCCATCCCGCCGAATAATCATATAATGCAGGACCAGCCTGGAAGTTTTGATCTTTATGGTGGCCGCAACCCATATTATGACCCATCTCATGGATGGGAGAATATGCCGTTGCAGTACTGACTCCGGCTAGTGAAAAGCCCCAGTCAGGAGCGCCTCCGGTATCCCCTAATACCCATGCTACGCCACCTCCCATTGTGGTAAAAAGCTGTACCAGGTCGGCACCATAAGTATTCCGCCAGGTATGGGCAGTAGCAAAACCATCAGTCCCATCGGTTAACCTTATTAAATCTACCTCAGAACCACTTGCCCAGAAATTATAGGGTGAACCATACCAAATATCAGGGCCTGTGTATTCTGTATATGAAATCTCACCTGTATGTACCAATCTGGTGGTTGCTATGGTTGAGCTGTTTGATAATGCAGTTTTTCCAATAGCAACTGAAGTAGCTATTAAGTTAAAAATGCCGCCATTGCTATTGCCCCAGGTTCGTGCTGCCGGGGTATATATAACCATCACATCAATGGTAGCCGGATCATTAGGTCCTGATTTTGTATTATCAATTTCTTTCCGAATTCTATCCTGTTCTTGAATGTCTTTCTCTGTAAGCTCGCCAGGAGTAAGCGATGGATATTCGATTGGTTCAGGGATCAGGGCAGGATTTAACTCTATCAGGAAATATTGCAGTGTTACGGGATCACTGATGATCTGATAGTAAACTCCCTTTTCGGGAATTAGAATAGTTGCAAGTGTTCTACCTTCGGTTGTTGCAATCACCATGAAAGCATAATCGAATGAAAGCAGTTTGGCTGTGATGGTAACATTCCCCTGCAAGATTTCTTCAACCCGCTGCACCTGAGCAACATACCTTGCGTCAGGAAACAAATTCAGGTTAATTTGATCATTCGGAGAAATTCCGGAAAGCAACCCGATGTTGTCGTTGAGTTGAACCTCTCTGAAACGGGTAACTGCATCTTTGTTTTCAAAAAAATGCAGGGCAGTGGTTAGGTCTTGTCTCAGGCTGGTTTCTTGTTTAATAAGCTGAAATTCGCTGGTTTGTGCCTGAGCGCCGGGCATTATAATCATGCCTGTGAAGCCGATTATAAGAGTCATGAGTAACAATTTTTTTTTCATAAGTAACTTGTTTTTAGTGGATAATGATTCTGTTAGAATCAACCTGCCCCATGATTTTAAGAAAGTCAACCGATAGGAAGTTGATAAGACTTGTCAGGGGACCGGATGATATTTTGTCTCAAACAATTTTACCCGAACAATTCCATATAATTGATTTCTAATGTTTTAAATCTAATTTTATGATTCCGTTGATATGATTGGATCATGTAAGAATTCTGAGATTTTTAACAGTCGAAATTTATAACAAAGGTACAACTGTTCAATGGGAGTTGTCAATAAAAGAGTGATATTAGTTTTGATTGCATTATATAATTATCAGGCATCACTTCTTTATGTGTATTATCCGCTCCCTTCGACAGGCTCAGGGAGCGGAAGTTTAAAATGTTTACACGATCATACTAATACTTCAAAAGTTTAAAAACTTTCAGATCTGTGCCCTTGTGCACTTTCACCAGATACATTCCAGGTTTCCAGCTTGTTATGTCTAATTCACGGGTTTGAACCGAAGTGATACTTGTTTGCAGTAAAAGTTCGCCGGGAAGGTTGAATATTTCAACATCAAGATATTCTGAACCCTCTGTTTCCGGTTGACTGATTGTAAACCTTCCGGTTGTTGGATTCGGGAACGCTATTAAATCCTGATCATCATTATTTACTTCCCTCATCCTGACTGTTTCCGATCTCGCCTGATCCGGTTCAATATCCATTGCTGTTGCGGCCATCATTGACGGCAGGTTCTCACAGAAACCCCATACATTCGAAATACGGGCGTGCATATAACCACCGCTTTTGATGTGGGTTTCGGGGAGGAATAAAATGCTTTGGCCTGCAATGAGATGGGCTGTTCCGCCATCTTCCACTGTAAAATACTCAACAGTGATTGTTTGATAAGCTTCTGCGCAAAACGTTTCCTGGTCGGCAACATAACCTTCAGCCCATCCTTCTTTTGCGAGCCAGTTAATGCGGTTGTGGGGGTCATCTTCAAAACTGCTGCCGGCAAAAGCTCCGACGGCATCAAGAAATATTACGCTTCCGGTGTTATAATTCTTGCGCACATTGTATTGGCCGCTCCATGTGTTGAGTGGGAAACTGGCGTTTTCGATGATCAGATCCTGGTTATTATCAATTGTAAGAAGTGTTGACGCACCTGAAGCTCCGTGGCGAAATTCACAGTTTGTAAAGGAATAGTTCGGGTTGACTACAGCTCCCGGCAACAAATTGATGCCCTGTTCTGACATGTTTTCAAAAATGGTGAACACAGCTTCGAGATTGCCTCCGGCGAGAATGTTGAAAGTGTATTGGTTGCCCGGCACAATGGTTTTGACATGGCTCATGGCTCCTTCATATCCATACATCGAAAGTTGCCCGTTAGGATAGACATCAATGGATGACAAGTTCTTCATACTAAAAGTCGAAGAATTGGCAGCCATCCAGCCGCCATCTGCAATTTCAATGTTACCCCAACATTCTATTTCCTGGCCAAATCCAATCTCAGCAAGGCCTTCCGATATCATGAAATTACCTTTCACAACCAAAGAACCTATTGTTGCCCGGGTCGAGAAATCGGAAGGTTTATTGATTATCAGATGATAAAATGTGCTTCCATCGCTCGCAAAAACCATACTGTTCTGAGGGCCATACAACTCAACTGCGCCGCCTGTGGGGTTAAATCCGGGTGATTGTGCAACAAAAGCTTTTGGGGTGCGGATGCTTCCGTTTGACATTGTCGAAGTAAAACTGTATGGTGCTGCATCCTGAATTTTGATTCCCTGGTCAACAAAATCGAGAATGCCATTAGACACAGTCAAAGTGGCATTAGCATTGGTTCCCCAGACACTTTGGTCATTACCTCCGAAAACCTTGAATTCTCCACCTGAAATCATCAGATGTCCCCGCAGGTCAACTGTTTGAGAGGCATCCTGGTGCAATTCAACATAGCCATCGAAGAGATGGATAAACCCATAAATGCCATCATCGGCAAGGTCGCTGGCAATAAAGGTTGCATTTCCTGCAATCCACATTCCGCCGTTGGTCCAATCATAGGTATTACATGTTATTATATCTTCGTTCTGCAGATAGAGATGCTCGGCCGGTTTATCAATTTCGAGAATGTTAAATTGTTCGGTTGAGCAGAATTGCCCCTGGGTTCCATGAAATACCACCCGGCTTGTTCCTTTATCAAATGAGCCAGACCTGAGTTGATTATACCAGCTTCCACCAAGCCTGATTGTGCAGGCTCCAGCCTCGAATACCCCTGAAATAATCCTGATATTTTTAGTAACATTTAATACATCTGTATTTACCGTGCTTATCGTTGCCGTGCCAGATTGGTTGAAATGCAGGTTATGGAAATAATTGCCGGTGTTTTGTGCGATGATGGGGTCAGTGCCCGCAAGGATAAGCGAGCCGCCCTCCATCATCATAACACCGTAACTACCAATATTTCCACGCACTTTAATGTCCTGAGAACCATTTGATACAAAACCGGCGCCTATGAAAACATAAAGGTTGTTTGTATTCAATGGTTGAGTGGATGAATCATCAAAATAAATGAAATTATTACCGGTTTTTTCAATCTCAACATTGTTAAACCAACAATTTTCGGAGTGAACAAGGATGGATTTTGGCGAGGTTCCTGCAAAAAGCACACTACCGTTGTTAATTTGTGCCGATGAGCCTGCCTTGAATGTCCAGTTGCCAAAAACCCTGATAAAGGCATTTTGATTGATAAATGCAGTGGAACCTTCATTCCAGGTTACATCTCCCTGCACCGTTATTGACCCGTCCCAGTTGGTCATCATAAGATTTCCGTTAATTTCAACATCACCTCCCACCTGCAACGCCTGGTTTTGGACTACCAGTTGTCCGTTTATGGTAAGATGATGGCACCGGGCAGTCTCTGTACTTATTAATGGTACGAATGGTGTGCCCACTGGAATGATAACATCGGTAGTATCTGCCGGAACCTTAAAATCGTCCCAGTTGCCAGGCGTGTGCCAGTTGGTTGAAACTTTGCCTGTCCATAAGCCCGGCTGAGGAATTACCCAATGGATTCGGTTATAGGGATCATACTCATATAGTTCTCCGGCAAAATCCCCTGTAGCATTAATCAAAGTAATAGTACCCTGGTCATTGTACTTT